>JBAQWH010000650.1:0-7394 GCA_049298815.1 Thermoanaerobaculia bacterium
GCGCGTGGTCCTCGACGCGGGCCACGGCGGCACGGATCCCGGGGCGGTCGCGAAGTCGCTGATGGAGAAGGAGATCACCCTCGACATCGGCAACCGCCTCCGGGCGATGCTCGAGGAGGGCGGCTTCGAGGTCATCGCGACCCGCCTCGACGACCGGGCGATTCCCCTCCGTGAGCGCTCGGAGCTGGCGAACGCATCGGCCAGCGACATCTTCGTCTCGATTCACGTGAACGCGATCGTGCAGAACACCGCCTCGCGCGGCATCGAGACGTACTACCTCGGCTCGACCAACGACGAGACGCTGAGGCAGCTGGCCGCATCCGAGAACCGCGTCTCCGGCTATTCGATGGCCGACATGAGACGACTGCTCGACCGCGTCTACGCGGGGGCGCGCA
Organism: Thermoanaerobaculia bacterium; assembly: GCA_049298815.1. Lineage (GTDB taxonomy): Bacteria > Acidobacteriota > Thermoanaerobaculia > Gp7-AA8 > Gp7-AA8 > JBAQWH01. The sequence continues at coordinate 396 of JBAQWH010000650.1, forward strand.
GCGACGAGTCCCGTCAGCTCGCGTCGGTGCTCCAGAAGGAGCTCTACGGCACACTCAAACGGAGCGATCCGGCGCTCGAGGACTGGGGGGTGAAGCGCGCCCCGTTCCTCGTGCTTGCCACGACCGACATGCCCGCGGTCCTCGCGGAGGTCGGATGTCTGTCCAACGAGAGAGAAGCGGCGATGCTCGCGACGCCGGAGTACCGGCAGCAGATCGCGGAGGCGCTGTTTCGAGGAATTGGCGCCTATGCGGGAACGAGCAGATCGCCGCGCGAGAAAGGGAGTACGAATGGCTGACCTCCTCCACGTAGGAATTGACCTCGGTACGTCGCGGAGTGCGATCTCCGCCTCCAACGGTGAACGATTCGTCGTCGACAGCTTCGTCGGATGGCCGGCGGACATGGTCGCGAAGAAGGTCCTCAAGCGCGACGTCATGATCGGGCACGAGGCGGTCGCGAACCGGACGATGCTCGACCTCCACCGTCCGCTCGAGCGCGGCCTTCTCAAGGAAGGCTCCGAGAAGGACGTCGAGGCGGTGCGCGAGCTCCTCAAGCACCTCCTGAGGCTCGTCGGCGTCGGCCAGGGCGGGAAGATCTCGATCGACGACGTCCGCGCGGTCGTCGGTGTCCCGGCCGCGGCGCTCCGGACCAACAAGCAGTACCTGCGCAACGCGATGAAGGGGATCGTCGACAGCCTGATGATCGTCTCCGAGCCGTTCGCGGTCGCGTACGGCCTCGACGCGCTGCTGCACACGATGATCATCGACATCGGCGCGGGGACCAGCGACTTCTGCGTCATGCGCGGCCGCTACCCGACCGAAGAGGACCAGCGCACGCTCACGGTCGCGGGCGACTCGATCGACGCTCAGCTCCTCAAGCTCGTCAACGAGCACTACCCGCAGGCCAACGTCACGATCTTCATGACCCGCGAGTGGAAGGAGAAGCACAGCTTCGTCGGTGACGCGCCGGAAGCGATCGGCGTCAGCGCCCCGGTCAAAGGCGTCCCGACCGATCTCGACATCACCAACGAGATCCGCGCCGCGTGCGAGAGCATCGTCGCGCCGGTGACCGAGACGATGCTCGATCTCCTCGCGAAGGTCGAGCCGGAGTTCCAGGAGAAGGTCCGGAACAACATCATCCTCTCCGGCGGCGGAGGCCTCATCCGCAATCTCGCGCAGACGCTGCAGGATGCGCTCGATCAGGTCGGCGGCGGCAAAGTCCGCTTCATGTCGGACCCCGTGTTCGTCGGCTCTGACGGCGGCCTGGCCCTCGCGCTGGACGCGCCGGATAGCGACTGGGAGAAGCTCTCCGCCTGACGGCGGAAGAGTGAAGAGTGAAGAGTGAAGAGTGAAAGCTGGCTCTAAGCCGTTTTCACTCTTCACCCTTCACTCTTCACTCTTTTTCTTTTACAGGTCCACCGCGGCCGGCTCGGGCGTCTGTTTCATCAGTTCCCACCCTTCGGACCTCGCCACGTACGTTGCGATCGTGATGTCGCCGGTGACGTTGAGCGTGGTGCGGCACATGTCGAGCAGGCGGTCGACGCCGAGGACGATCGCGATGAGCGACGGGTTCACGCCGATCTGGGCGAGGACGAGGATGATGAAGGGGATCGACCCGGACGGCACGCCCGCGGTCCCGATCCCTCCGAGGATCGCGAGGTAGACGACCATCAGCTGCTGCGCGATGGTGAGGTCGACGCCGGCGAGCTGTGCGAGGAAGAGGATCGTGACGCCCTGGTGCAGCGCGGTCCCGTTCTGATTCGCGGTGGCGCCGACGGTCAGGACGAACGAGTTGATGTCGCGCGGCACGCCGAGGTTCTCCTCGGAGACGCGCAGCGCGGTCGGCAGCGTCGCGTTCGACGACGAGGTCGAGAACGCGGTGATCATCACCGTCTTGATCCGCCGGAAGAACTCGATCGGGCTGATTTTCGAGAGGAAGTAGACCGACAGCGAGTAGACGCCGAACATCTGGATCGCCAGGCCGAGGAGCACGGTACCGACGAACCAACCGAGGCTCCAGAGCAGCTCGAATCCGAAGCGCGCCGTCGTGCTGAACAGCAGGCAGAAGACGGCGTACGGCGCCAGCATCATGACGATCTGGATGCCCTTCTCGATCGCCGCGTAGAGCCCCTCGATCGCCGCGATCAGCGGCGCGGCCGTCTCCAGCGGGATCAGCGAGATGCAGATGCCGAAGAAGAGGGTGAAGAACATCAGGCCGAGCATGTCGGGAGTCTCTTTCCCGATCGAGAAGAAGACGTTGGTCGGGACGAGCGTCTTGACCGTCTTCATCAGCGCCGACTCTTCGGCCTTCGTGCTGGTGGTGACCGCCTCGACGCGCTTCGCCGCCTCACCGCTGAATCGCGCGGCGAGCTTCGCGCTCACCTCGGGGGAGATCCGCTCGCCGGGCCGGATGGTGTTGGCCAGCGTGATCCCGATCAAGACGCTGATGCCCGAGACGATCAGCGTGTAGACCAGCGACTTCACGCCGATCCGCCCGATCCGCCGGAGATCGCCGAGTCCGGCCACGCCCATCGCGAGCGAAGAGAAGACCAGCGGAACGACGAGGAGGAGCAGCAGTCGCAGGAACAGCTGGCCGACCGGGTCGGCGATCTGATCGATGATCCCGTTGAGGACCGGGTTCTCGTCGCCGAACAGCGCGTTCGCCGTCCCTCCGGCGGCGGCCCCGGCGACCAGGCCGATGAGGATCTTCGTGTGGAGCGGCATGCCGTTCGACGTCGCAGACATGCGGCGAATACTACAGGACGCTTACAGGTATGCGGCGCGCGCGAGTCCGCGCCCGGGAATACTGCCGTTTCGGTTAGAATTCGCCTCTTCCGGATTGCCCAACCACCGCGCGGCGCCGCCGTGCCTGGAAACCAAACCAACAGGAGCACGCGAAATCAGCATGACTGCATCCCTCGAAGTCACCCACCAGTTCGACGCGGCCACGGCCGCGGGCAGAGAGCCGTTCAAAGTCGCCGACCTGAAGCTCGCGGAGTTCGGCCGCGCCGAGATCCGCCTCGCCGAGCACGAGATGCCCGGCCTCATGTCCGTGCGCAAGCAGTACGCCGCCAAGAAGCCGCTCGCCGGCGCACGCGTCATGGGCTCGCTCCACATGACCATCCAGACCGCCGTCCTCATCGAGACGCTCGCCGACCTCGGCGCCGACGTCCGCTGGGTCAGCTGCAACATTTTCTCGACCCAGGACCACGCTGCAGCTGCGGTCGTCGTCGGCCGCCCGGAGACCGGCGGCACCGTCGACAACCCGCGCGGCATCCCGGTCTTCGCCTGGAAGGGCGAGACGCTCGATGAGTACTGGTGGTGCACCAACGAGGCGCTGATGTGGCCGGACGGTGGCGGACCGACGCTGATCGTCGACGACGGCGGCGACGCCACCCTGCTCGTGCACAAGGGCGTCGAGTTCGAAGGGAAGAACCAGGTCCCCGAGTTCAACCCGAGCGATGATCCGGAAGAGTGGGGCGTCATCCTCGATCTCCTCCGCCGCGAGCTGAAGCGCGATCCGAAGCGCTGGACCCGCGTCGCGAAGGACATCAAGGGCGTTTCGGAAGAGACGACCACCGGCGTTCACCGCCTCTACCAGATGCAGGAGGCCGACGCGCTCCTCTTCCCCGCGATCAACGTCAATGACTCCGTGACGAAGTCGAAGTTCGACAACATCTACGGCTGCCGCCACTCGGTGGTCGACGGGCTGAACCGGGCGACCGACGTGATGATCGCCGGCAAGCTCTGCGTCGTCGCCGGTTACGGTGAAGTCGGCAAGGGCTGCGCGCATGCGCTGCGCGGCCAGGGCGCGCGCGTCGTCGTCACCGAGATCGACCCGATCTGCGCGCTGCAGGCTTCGATGGAAGGCTTCGACGTCCGCAAGCTCGAGAGCGTGGTCGACAAGGCCGACATCTTCGTCACGGCGACCGGCAACAAGGACGTCATCACCGCCGAGCACATGTCGCGGATGAAGCACAACGCGATCGTCAGCAACATCGGCCACTTCGACAACGAGATCGACATGGCCGGCCTGAAGAAGGTTGCCGGCGTGAAGCGGGTCAACATCAAGCCGCAGTACGACCAGTGGATCTTCCCCGACGGCCACGCCGTGCTGATCCTCGCGGAAGGCCGCCTCATGAACCTCGGCTGCGCCACCGGCCACCCGTCGTTCGTCATGTCGGCGTCGTTCACCAACCAGATGCTCGCGCAGCTCGCGCTCTGGAACAACAAGGGCGAGTACGGGAAGAAGGTCTACGTCCTGCCGAAGCAGCTCGACGAGGAAGTGGCCCGACTCCACCTCGCGCACCTCGACATCGAGCTGACCGAGCTCACGACCGACCAGGCCAGCTACCTCGGCATCCCGAAGAGCGGCCCGTACAAGTCGGATCAGTACCGGTACTGAGAGTTCCTCGGTTCCTCGGTCCCTGAGTTCCTCGGGGTTCCTCGGGGAACGCCTGCCATCGACACCCTTCTCCCCCCGCCGCGCGGGGGGAGAAGGTGCCGAAGGCGGATGAGGGGGGCGCCCCACCCACCCTACTGCGGACTCACCGTCGTGACCAGCTGCGTCGTGTTGTTCGTGATGCTCGCGAACGCCCAGAACCGGCTTCCGTCGCTGAGTGGCTCGATGCGCAGGCGGAGCGCAGTCGGCCAGATGCGCTTCTGCTCGCGGAGCGTCTCGAGGTTGAACTGCCCGTACGCAGCCTGCGAGCGGAACTCGCCCGCCTCGGTCGTCGACGCCTCCATCTCGAACGAATGGATCGCGGCCGCGTTCGCGTCCGCCTGGTCGTAGACCGACACGCTGAACCGCGCGCTCGTGTTCTGAAGGTCGTACGCGCGGAGCATCACGCGGAACTGCGCGTCGAACGGCACGTTGAGCAGGTCGAGCGCCGAGACGCGGAGGTCGCGCTCGCGCACGACCGGCAGCTCTGTCCCCGCATTCAGCGGCGAGCGGGTCACATCGGCGATCCGCAGCTGCATCGCGAGCCGGTCGGCCTCGGTATTCGTCACGTGCAGCACGCGGCTCACGTTCGGGCTCGGCGCCTTGAAGTACGCCGGGAGGTTGTGCAGCGTCTCGCCCGCTGCGAGCGTGTGGCGCAGCGGGAAGATCGCCGGGCACGCCTGCCCCGCAGGGCAGACCCACGGAGCGAGCTCGATCGATGAAGATCCGGTGTTGCGGATCCAGAGGTCGGTCTGCCACATCGATCCGTCCGCTCCGGTGACCCTGCCGTCCGTGTAGACCGGGAAGAGGACCTGCGTGAAGGCCCCCTCGAGCGAGGTGATGTAGCGGAATCCGGCCGGCGCCGTCGTCGTGCGGCCGTCGCCGGTCCGCACCGTCACGTCGACGCTCCCCTCGGCATGCGGCGGCGCCACGACGAGGATCCGGCTGTCGGTCGTCTCGGCCGGGACGACTTCGGTCTTGTCGAAGGTGACCGTGGTCGGGCAGGGGAGGATGCACTGGACCGTCGTTTCGAACCCGCTGCCGGTGATCGCGACCGCGGTGCCGCCCTTCGTGGGACCTTCTTTCGGCGAGATCGTGGTGATGACCGGCGCGCTCTGGGCGAGGGCGGCCGAAGCGAGGAAGAAGGAAAGGGAGAGAGCTGTCAGCAACTTCATTCAGTGGGCCTTTCGTTCGTCAGTTTTTCGGGACGTGCGGTAGATACGATGCATCCCGCCCCCGGGATTCGCCCGTCTGGGGTAGGCAAGGACGGTGTTTGCGGGTTGGTGACCGGAGGCAATAGAACAAAGTTGCGATGGCCTTCTCCGGAGGATGAGACCGCACACGCCGCTCATCGCGCGAAGCACCACCCGAGACCGAATTGTGTTTGGCGCCCGGCATTACCCTCTCCCGGCGGGAGAGGGTCGGCCTGATGGTGCTGCTGCGCGCAACGTGCTCACTGCCCCGACCCCCGCAGCACCATCAGGCCGGGGTGATGGGACCCTGGTACTTCGACGAAGAGAGCCCCTCACCCCGACGAACCCCTGACTGCGCAGCACCATCGACGCAGGTTCGATCTCATCGCGGCGCAGCAGGTGTTCGTCGACCCTCTCCCGCCGGGAGAGGGTGACGTGTGCCAGTGCGGAGGTGCTCAATTCAGAGCAGGGGCTCAACTGAGAGCCATCGGGGCGCAGGTCCCCTCTCCGTCTACACTCCCTCCGTGCGCACGCTCCTCGCCGTCCTGCTGACCCTCGTCCCGCTGAGCGCTGTGGCGAAGCACGACCCGGTCGTCCTGCTCCACTTCTCCGACTACCACTCGCACGCCGTGCCGTTCTTCACCGAGCGCGGGCCGTCGCAGGGAGGGATCGCTCGGGCGATCGGCTATCTCGCGCGCGAGAAGAAGCAGGGGGCGCTCGTCTTCTCCGGCGGCGACATGATGAACAAGGGGGCGCCGTCGTGGTCCGACAAATATGGGTGCGCCGAATGGCCGTGGCTGAACGGTATCGTCGATGCGATGGCACTTGGGAATCATGACGTCGACTACGGGATGGACGCCTTCGCGAAGTGCCGCGCGGCGATCCGCTATCCGGTCCTCAGCGCGAACACCGAGGGGTTCGAAGGGACGCGCGTGTTCGCGGCGAAGGGGAAGCGGATCGGAGTCTTCGCGGTCGCGGGGCCCGACCTCCCGCGGCTGATGAAGCCGTCAGGACTGAACTTCTCCGATCCGGTCGAAGCAGCGAGGCGTGCGGTGGCGGCGCTGCGCGCACGACAGGTCGACGCGATCGTGATGCTCGGCCACCAGCAGACCGAGGACGACTACGCGCTGGCGAGGGCGGTGCCGGGCATCGACCTGATCTTCGGGACGCACGCGCACCTCACGCGGGAGCTGACGCAGATTCCGGGGACGTCGACCTGGTTCATCTCGCCCGGGCAGTACCTCGAGACCATCAGCAGGGTCGAGATCACGTTCTCGAAGGACGGTCTCGGCGTTGCCGGCCGCCTCGTGCCGGTCGATGCGTCGGCGCGGCCTTCGCGCAGGGTCGTGCGCCACGTCGCGAGCATGC
>JBAQWH010000651.1:0-7985 GCA_049298815.1 Thermoanaerobaculia bacterium
GTCTTGTGCACAGGAGGAAGTGCAATGGCGAAGTACGGTGCAAAGGCGCAGGAGAAGGTCGAGAAGTCGATGCACGAGATGAAGCGCGGCACGCTGCGCAGCGGCTCGGGCGCGAAGGTGACGAGCCGCGACCAGGCGATCGCGATCGGCCTTTCGGAAGCGCGAAACGAAGGCGGAAAGGTGCCGTCGAAGAAGGCGAGCGCGACGAAGTCCTCGCCCACCAGGAGCTCGCGACCGCGCAAGGCGAGCACGAAGAAGAGCTCCGCGAAGGGAAGTACCGCCCGCAGGACTGCCACGAAGAAGGCGGCAGCGAGGAAGACCTCGTCGAAGAAGTCGACCGTAACGAAGAAGAAGTAGCCGGCCCGGCCTATCCCTGCCGGAACACTTCGAGTGCGCGCGCGACCCGCACCCACTCGGCGTTCATCGCGACGACGTGAGCGGGGACGCCTTCGAGCTCGCCTCTCCGCCCCGCACCCTCGATCTCCGACAGGATCGTGTTAAGGCGCTTCGCTCCCATGTTCCCGGCCGAGCTCTTGAGGGCGTGCGCCGAGCTCGCGAGCCGGTCGGAGTCGCCCGCTGCGAGCGCATTCTCGATGGCGGCGAGCTGCGCCGGCGCGTCATCGAGGAAGATCACGGCGAGCTCGCCGAGGAAACTGTCGCCGCCGAGCTCGCGCAGGGAGTCGAGCGTCTCGCCGTCGAGCGGCGAGGTCTCGGTGTTCAGCTGGTCATCGGGTCCGCTCATCGGCACCTCTCGTCTCCACATCGAGCGCGGTTCCATGCTCGAGCACCACAACCCGCGGGTTCCCCTTCGCGGCAACCGCCGCGAGGAGATCGTCGACCGGTTCACGCTCGCCGTCGTCGCCGAGATGAAACGTCCCGTAGTGCATCGCGACACTCGTGCGCGCTCCGAGCGCGACGTGCGCGTCGACCGCCTCCTCCGGGGAGATGTGCACCGGACTCATGAACCAGCGCGGGCGGTACGCGCCGATCGGCAGCATGGCGAGCTGCATCGGCTGGAACCGCTCGCCGATCTGCCCGAAGTGCCGCCCCCAGCCGGTGTCGCCGGCAAAGTACGCATGCCCCGAGGGGCCGCTGATGACGAAGCCGCCCCACAACGTGCGGTTCCGGTCCGAGAAGCCTCGCGCGCAGAAATGCCGGGCCGGGACCAGCGTCACCTTCACGCGGTCCGTGAGCTGCACGTGCTGCCACCAGTCGAGGTCGTGGCCTCCGTCGATGCCGTGACGGCGCATGAGGGCGGCATTGCCGAGCGGCGTCAGGATGCGGCGGCCGGAGAGTTTCCGGAGGCTCGCGACGTCGAAGTGGTCGTAGTGGTTGTGCGAGACGAGCACCGCGTCGATCGGCGGCAGGTCCTCGAACCGGATCGCCGGCGCCCGATGCCTCTTCGGTCCGGCCCACCTGACCGGTGAACAACGCTCCGACCAGATCGGGTCGGTCAGGATGTTGACGCCGTCCATCTGCACGAGCAGGGTCGCGTGATTCACCCAGGTGACGCGGATCCCATTGTCGACACGCTGGACCGGAGCAGGGCCGGGCGTCGACTCGATCCAGTCGGGCCAGGGGCCTTCGTCGCGGTTCAGCATCCACTTGATCACCGAGCCAGAGGTGTGTTCGACCGGCTCCGGATTGAAGAAGTGCTCGCCGTCGAAATGGTCGGACTCCGGACCGGTGTAGGGAGGTGATGCGACGAACTTGCGCTCGGCGATCACCGCGGCACTTGCGATCAGCGCCGTCACTCCGGCAGCCCGCAGGAAACGGATCATGAGCGGCGGATTGTACAGGCGGTTGACGTCCCAGAACGGGTCGGCTATTGTGGCGCCCCGCGCGGGAATGACCGCCGCGGGCGGTTCGTTGACAGGGTTTCTGACCGTAGGCGCTTAGCTCAGTCGGTAGAGCATCACCTTCACACGGTGGGGGTCAGCGGTTCGAGTCCGCTAGCGCCTACCAACGGTCTTTCAGGCTCTTAGCTCAGTTGGTTAGAGCACCACCTTGACACGGTGGGGGTCAGCGGTTCGAGTCCGCTAGAGCCTACCATTCAGAGATCACGACGCCGCCTCCGGGCGGCGTTTTTCATTGTGGCGATCAGCGCGCGCTATCCCAGAAACCGCTTCCACCAGGGACCTGCCGCGTGTGCGTCCGGCTCCTCTTCGACAGGATGCCCGCGCCGCGGCGTCACGGTCTGAACGCTCCCCTCCTCGTCGAGGAAGTACGGCACCGACGGATCGAACGGAGCGCTTTCGAGCCGGCCGTCGAGCTTCTGATACTTCGCGGCCCGCTCGTCGACGACGGCACGCGCACGCGCATAGCCGCCCATCGACACGGTCTCGAAGGACTCGACGGCGAACTGCGCCTCCTCGAGTGCGACCTCGAGCGCTCGCCGGTTTGGCGCGAAGCAGTTCGTGTAATCGCCGTTCAGCGAATCGCCCGCGTACGCTTGCCAGATCGGCACGGTCGCGAGGATCGGACTCACCGCCTCGAGTGTGGTCACGCTGCCGTCCGGCAACAGGAAGTACTCGTCGATCATCATCGTCCCGACGAAGAGCTGCGACCCGGGCTTCATGACCGAGCGGATCGAATCGAGCGCGGCGAGCGGCTTGCGCAGGTGATACAGGACGCCGAGGAACAGCACGACGTCGAACTCGCCGTACGACTCCCGCGTCAGGTTGTAGACGTTGTCCATCCGGTACTGCGCCTGACTGCCGAGAATCTGCCGGGCCGTGGAGAATCCAGTGTAGGTCTCGGGCACGAAGTCGATCGCGGTGACCTCGGCTCCCCGCCGCTCCATCTCGAACGTGAAGTAGCCGTCGGAACAGCCGATGTCGAGCGCGCGAAGTCCCTTCATGTTCAAAGGGAATCCGAGCCTGTCGAGGATCGGCAGCTTCATCCGGTTGGAGTCGTCGCCCGGCGTCACAATGCCCGGGGCAAGCTCCATCTCGTGCCACCACCGTCCATGCGCGGCGATGAGCTCTCGTATGCGCTGAGGGTCGGTGATCCGCTCGGTCGTCATGGCGGGATTGTAGAAGAGTCGCCAACGACAAAGGGCGCGTCAATGACGCGCCCTTTCGTGATCGTACAGCGGCCTCGTGGAACGGCTTTTACTTGCGGCCCTTCTTCGCTGGGGAACCCTTGTCGGAGAGATAAGCCGCCATCTCGTCGATGACCACGCCCTTCCCCTTCGTCTTGATCGCGTCCTTGCCGAAGCGCTGTTTGACGATGTTCTTCGGGATCTGGCGCATCAGGCCGAGGTAGCGTCCCTGGAGCTTGCGCGATTCGATCCGCTCGGGCGACTCTTTCTTCGTGGTCGCGCGCTTCACCTTCTTCACTACGGCCGGAACGCGCCGGCGCAACGCCCGTGCTGCGGCGGGAACTGCGGCCACTGCCGCGCCGACGAGCATCGGGCCGGCGAGGTTGCGGAGACGCGCAAGCTGCATCTCGAGCGAACGGATCTCTGTGCCGAGCTTCTTGCGGTATTCGTCCAGTGTCTGCTTAGCGATCTTCCCGTCGCGGTACATCGCTTCGAGTACGAACTTCGCTTCTGACGCCGGGATGTCGATCTGCTTTCTGGTTCGAGCCATTTACGTCCCCTTCCACGCCGCCTGACAATGACGGCCGACTGGAACGAAGGATACACCAGATGGATGAACGGAGATCTGCTTGGCCGCAATCAAACCCTTCAATATCGCGCGTTTTCGGTAAATGCTGACATACATGGCGCTCACACTGCGCGCCGCGTCATTTCAGCCTCAAAGGAGGTCGAGGATCTGCTGCACGTGGTGCCACTCGGTGGCCCCGTTCCCGATCGCGACGCGGATGCCGTAGCGTCCGCCAAGCCGTGTATGGGACACGAACACCCGGCCGCTGGCGTTCATCCTTTCGAGAAGCTCCATTGACGCGCGTTCGGTGGCCCCCTCGTCGACCGAGCCCGCTGCATTACGGACCGTCCGACGGAAGACCACGACACTGAACGACTGCGGCGCGAGGAGCTCGACGTCGTCCCTCTTCTGGAGCTCGTCCGCAAGACGCCGCGCAAAGGCGATGTGCTGCTCCACGATCGTCCGCATCCGCTCGGTTCCGTAGTGCTCCATCACCATCCAGAGCTTGAGCGCCCTGAAGCGGCGGCCCAGCTGCAGGCCATAGTCCATGTAGTTGATCTCGGCCGTGTCGGTCGTCTTCAGGTACTCGGGGACGAGCGAGAACGTCTCTCTCAGAACCTCCGGGCGACGGGTGTAGAGCACGCTGCAGTCGACCTGTGTGAAGAGCCACTTGTGGGGATTCGTGACGATCGAGTCGGCATACTCGATGCCGTCCCATAGCCAGCGGTTCTGCGGTGAGATGGCGGCCGAGCCGCCATAAGCCGCGTCGACGTGAAGCCACATCTTCTCGCGCGCAGCGATCTCGCCGATCGCGCGCACGGGATCGACCGAGCCGGTCGACGTCGTTCCCGTCGTCGCAGCGATCGCACACGGCAGCGCACCTGCCGCACGATCGCGTGCAATCGCCTCCGCGAGCGCGTCGGGGCGCATACGGAATGCTTCGTCGCTCGCGATCTTCACGACCCCTTCCTGTCCAAAGCCGAGCGCGAGAGCTCCCTTCTCGATGGACGAGTGCGCGTGCTCCGAGCAATAGACCCTGAGCGGCGGCAGGTCGCGGCCCGTCATCCCCTTACGCCGGATGTCGAGGCCGAGAGCTTCGCGCGCGGCTGCCAGAGCGAGGAACGAGTTGATCGATGCCGTGTCGTTGATGATGCCGAACAGGTTCGACGGCAGCCCCAGCGCGTCGCGCAGCCAGCCGAGTGTAAGCGTCTCGAGCTCGGTCACCGAGGGCGACGTCTTCCACAACATCCCGTTGACGTTGAGCGCCGCACTCAGCATCTCGCCCAGCAGGCCCGCCTGTGAGCCCGTAATGCTGAAGTAAGCAAAGAACGAGGGGTGGTTCCAGTGCGTGATCCCCGGGAGGATCTTCGACTCGAACTCGCCGATCAGAGCGTCATACGACTTTCCCTCCGCCGACGCGGCGGTAGCGAACCGGCGCTCGATGTCACCCGGAGACACGCGCGAGAGCACGGGGTGTTTCTCGGGATTGTCGTAGTAGTCGGCGATCCAGTCGACCAGGCGGTGAGCAGCGGCGCGGAATTCGTCAGTGGTGGGATCCAGCTTCGTCATGTTCTCGCTCCGATGCCAGCATATGACGGGAGAACGAACGCAGGGGCTCGTTCACTCACAAACGACAAAGGGCCGGGCCACCAGTGTCATCCTGAGGCGGCGGAGCGGCGAAGGAGCGAAGCGCGGCGAAGGACCCCCCGCATCTGGGCGGGCGGGCTGAAGGGGCAAACGTGCGCGGCGTGATGCCCCCGCACCACCGACAGACGATACCGGGGGGGTCCTTCGCCGTCCTCAGCCCCTCCGGGGCATCGGCGGCTCAGGATGACACCGTTAAGTCCCGCCGTTACGACGCGCCCTTGCCGGACAGCACCGCAGGGATGGTGCGCAGCAGGATCTTCATGTCGAGCGACGGGGACCAGTTGTCGATGTATTGCAGGTCGAGCTTCATCCAGCGGTCGAAGTCTGCGATCTGGTTGCGACCGCTCACCTGCCACAGGCACGTGAGGCCCGGCTTCATCGAGAGCCGGCGGCGGTGCCAGCGGTGGTACGAGGCCACTTCCTCCGGGATGGGGGGGCGCGGACCGACGAGGCTCATGTCGCCCTTGAGAACGTTCCACAGCTGCGGCAGCTCGTCGAGGGAGAACCGGCGGAGCCAGCGGCCGACCGGTGTGACGCGCGGATCGTTGACCGCCTTGAATGCCGGTCCGTTCATCTCGTTGAGGTGAGCCACTTCGTCGCGGCGCGCGTCGGCGTCGGCGATCATCGTGCGGAACTTGTAGAGCGTGAAGATGCGGCCGTTGAGGCCAATCCGCTTCTGCTTGTAGAGGACCGAGCCCGGCGACGTGATCCGGATCGCGAGCGCCGCCACGACGATCGCCGGCAGGGAGAGCCCGAGCACGACCATCGAGATCGCGATGTCGAGCAGCCGTTTCGCTGCGAGCTGCGTCTCGTTCGACGGCGTCGTGGTGAACGTCAGAAGCGGCACGCCCTCGAGCTCCTCGAGCTCGATCCGCGCGACGCGGTTGTTGAAGATGTTCATCGCGACACGCGTCCGGATCCCCAGCTCCTCGCAGAACAGGAAGATCTGCCGCATCTCGTCGAGCTTCTTCCGCGTCACGGCGAAGACGATCTCGTCGATCGGCTCGGTGATCTGTCCGCTCTCGAGCGTCGCACGCAGCTCGGGAACCGTCCCGAAGATTTTGTAACGCGTCCACCCGTTCGACAGGTGATGTCCATCCGAGACGAACCCGAGGATCTTGTAGCCCCAGTACTTGTGTCCGCTGATCATCCGGGCGATGTCGGTGGCGCGACGCCCGGTGCCGACGATCAGGACCGTGCGGTAGTTCAGGCCCTTCGACCGGACCCAGCGCGCAATCGCACGGACCGCGATCTTCTCCGACACGAGGAACCCGGCCGACAGCACGGCGAAGAGGATGAACCAGCCGCGCGACAGCTGCTGCAGCCGGAACAGGTACGCGACCGTCGCGAGGATCACGATGCCGACGACGTTCACCCGGATCGTCGTCAGCGCCTCCCGCGTCAGCGGAATCGTGCGGTGCGAGTGATAGCTGTGGTGCGTGAACAGAAGGACCGACCAGACGATCAGGACGATCGGCAGGACCTTGAGGTACTCGCTGAGGGGGAAGAGGCCGGTCGGGAAATGCGCCGGCAGCACGACCGGCAGCAGGAGGTCACGAAGGAAAAACGCGACCAGGAACGCGACGCAAACGAGTGCGAGGTCGACTACGTAGAGGATCCTGGCGATCAGCCGCGCTTTCTGTCTGAGCATGAAGCCGTCTTCTGCCGCTCTCTTTTTACCGCATCTCGAACCGCCCCAGATACGGAGCCCCCTCGGAATCCGTCTAGACCAGCGTCGAGAAAAGTCTCTCGTAGGCGTCCGTCACCGTCTCCCAGGAGTAGCGATCGGCCGCCAGGCGCCTCGCGCGAGCCCTGAAATCCTCCCGCAGCACCGCGTCGTCGAGCCACGTTTCGAGCGATTCCGACAGCGTCTCGGCCGGTCGGAGCTGAAAATAACCAACCGAATCCCCTCCGACTTCCCGGTTCTCCGGAGTCCCGTGCGCCAGCACCGCCCCGCCCGACGCCATCGCCTCGATCAGGGCGGGATGCGTCCCCCCAACTTCGGTCGCCTGGATGTAGACGAGCGCGCGGCGCTGCAGGGTCCGGTAGTCCCGGCCGTAGATCGCTCCCGGAAGGAGGATCCGCGACCCCTCGTGTTCCCGGAGCCTCCGGACAAGATCGGGTGCATAGAGCCCCTGCCCGACCATGACGAGAGGCGGCGTTCGCTCCTCCCCACGGCGGTCGAGGAGGCGGCGATACGCCTCGACGACCTCGAGCGGGTTGTTCTCCGGTTCGATGCGGCTCACGTAGAGGACATACCGGCCGCTCTCGACGCCGAGGCGCGCGAGGATGTCGCTGTCGGGCTCGTCGGGGAACTCGGCCCCGTAACGGATGGTCTCGCAGTCCGCGCCGTAGTTCTCGCGGTAGTAGCTCGCAATGACATCGGCGTCGGCGACGATGCGGGAGGCAAAGCTGACGGAGAGCGCCTCGCCGGCGGCGTAGACGACCCGTCCGAGGAAGTTCCACTTGCGTCGGCGCCGCTCGATCCCGTCGACGTTGATCGCGACCGGGATCCGGGCGGCCCGCAGCAGCGGCAGGACGAACGCGTTCGCGGCGTTGCAGACGAGGACCGCGTCGAAGTCGCGTCGGAGCGCGTCGACGGCCGAGAAGAGGCTGTGGCTCACGGTCTCGAGGTACTTGTGTCCGACCGAGGGGAGCTCGATGCGGCGGATGCCATTCCAGGCCGGCGGTCCGGCTTCGCGGCAATAGACCGTGACGGAGTGGCCC
>JBAQWH010000652.1:0-58831 GCA_049298815.1 Thermoanaerobaculia bacterium
GTTTTCACGATGTCGTCCCTGGTCAGTCGTCGAGCCTCAGCGCGGCGCGGAGCCTGCGCACGTCGAAGCGTGAGGCCTCCGGCTGCTGCTGCTCGGCGTTTTCCAGTTGCCGGAGAATCAGATCGAGTCGCCGTCGCCCCGGGGCCGTGCGCGTCGCCTGGCGAGGGGTCTGGCCGCCCAGCGCAGGCAGCGGGACGTCGATCCACTGTTCGTAGTGATGCTCCTTGTACTCGCGAGCAACCGCCGCCTGCTCCGGGGTTTGCGGAGGACCGACGCTCGCCGGCCCGCGCAACGGGATGGACGGCCTGTTCCGCTCCCGGCTCTCTCCGCTCAGCATTCCTTGAAGCGCCTTCTTCACCGTGCGACGCAGCGCATTCGCCCGCTGCGTCGAGTTCGTCTCGATGCGAAGCAGTCCGCTCGCGACGACGAGACGGCCAAGCACCGTGTCATCCGCGGCACGGACGATCGCGATCCCGGTCTCCTGCTCGTTCGAATCAGCTGGTGCCGCTCCCTCGAGCGCAGCGAGGCGCCTCTCGACCTCCACACGGTGCGCGGGGTCGAAGCGGAACGAGTCGGTGACGAACGACAGAGGGTCGCCGTCGGTGTTCGTCAGGCGGGGCGGCTTCGCGCGGCGGTCTTCCTCCGTGCGGACGGCCGCAGCCCACCGTTCGATGAGAAACGCTCCCGTCTTGAACTCGCGGAGCCGGTCCGAAGGTACGGCCTTCTTCAGCAGACGCAGCTTCATGCGGATCTCGTCGACGACGTACGCGGCTGCGATCGGCGCCAGTGCGCGCCCGAACATCCCTCCGAAGTACGTGGCGCTGCGATGGTCGACGATCCGTGCGTGGACCACGTCACGGACGACGAGCGTGCGCGACGCAAGCTCGTCGCGGACCGTCCGCTCCTCGCCGGTGAGCAGGTCGCGCACGTCGATCGTCCCCGGCGCCACGCGCGTCACCTCGAACACGCTCAGCCAGGCGTTTCGCTGCGCCTCGAACCATTCCCGCTCGTCCGCAGAAAGCCGCGCGCCGTTTCGCTCGAGGAACGCGTCCGCAATCCGCTGACCGTCGATCGTCGCGGTCCAGATCGTCCAGGGGATCACGAGCGGAGCCGCCTCTTCGCCGGCCTCGACGGCTTTGGGGAATCGCGCCGGACCGAAGTTGCGCGAAGCGAAGACCGCGACCTCCATCGCGAGCCGGTGGTCCAGGTCATGGACCGACTCCACACGCGCATCCCGTGCTGCCAGGGAGTCGGCCTCGAGGTGGCACTTCTTGTATTTCTTTCCGCTCCCGCAGGGGCAGGGGTCGTTTCGGCCCACCTGCGGCTTCGGGATGTGCGGCTGCTGCGGACCAGGAGGTGGGGTTGGGCCAGTGATCAGGGACTTCCGTGGGAGAGAGTCGCTGGTCTCACTGACCACTGACCACTGGCCACTGGCCACCCCCCGCAGTTCGCCGGCCTCTCCCGTTCGAGCGTACGGCCCGGTGAGGACGACCTCGACGTCATCTTCGCCGCGGCTCGATTCCCTGACGTTCGCGAAGCTCCCCAGTTCGAACCAGTCGCGATGAAGCACGAGGAACGCTAGCAACGCCCGCACGCAGACTGTGATGATCCGGACGTCCTCCTCGGAAATCTCCAGAGGCGTGAACGACGGCCCAAGACAGTAGAGCACCGGATACGCATTCGCCCCCGCGACTGCCCACCGATGGCGCTCGACTTCGGCGACCATCGCGCGCGGGAGATCCCTTTTCCTGTCGAACGACAGCGATCGCAGCGTGACCACGCGCTGGCCGCCGTCAGCGAGATCCTCGCCCTCCAACGCACGACCGCCGCTCTCGGCGAAGCGTTCGAAGTCGTCAAGTGATCGGAAGAGCAGAATGCCGCGGCTCTCCCCTGCTTCACCGATCACACAGAGGCATGCGCCCTCGATCCCGAATCGCGGGATGTCGACGCGAAGGAGCTGCTCCTCGGTCGCGTAGCGCCACGGCGCAGTGCGGAACAGGAGACTCGCCGTCTGAAAGAGGTGCCCTAGCGCGTCGGTCGATACGTCACCGTCTCCGAAGTAGCTCGACTCGTTACCCTGCGACTCGAGACCCGGCCTGATCTCCTCGAAGACCGCGTCGACCTCCGGCACGGGAGCGACGACGACCGCGAGGTCCGGGTAGCTGGCACGCAGTTCGGCAGCCATCGTTTCGTCGGCTACGCGGATCCGGTGCGGCCGCCGAGGAGGGCCCTCCAGAGGTGCGTCCATCGTTGCAGCGAGTGACTGCGTGGCAGAGACCGGTTCCAGCGGGTTGACCAGCGTGATCCCCACGATCGGCCCGGACGGCTCGACCCAGAGGATCATCTCCGGGCGGATCACCGCGCTCCCCTCTCGAACCTCGGCGTTGGGGAAGTAGCGTCCTCCAGCCCATTCAGTCTCGGCGGCACCGGGACGAACGAATGCGAGGACCCGCTGCGAACTATCTCTCATGACTCGCCGCAAATTACCTCATGAGGGCGGGGGAAACGTAGGGGTCGTAGTCGGAACACGCGCGCCCAATTGGCAACGCGAGGCCAAGCCGAGACCGTCTCGGTCCTTGCGAGTGAATGACTTAAGGTGGGAGTTGGTAGCGACTACGGGATTCGACCCTCTGTGCGACGCGCCGTATCGCTCGTAGACTCAGTGGGTTATCGCCATCGCCGCGAATGGATTTGCCCGGAATGTGCCCAAGCCTGTCGATCGACAGCCGACGGTTGGAAGCATCGACATGCCTGGTGAAAATTACTGAGTGGACCCTTCGAGACGTTCGACGCGGGCCTGCAGGTCGGCAACCGCGTCTTCGAGCGAACGCATGCGGCGGTCGATCTCCACGTGAGAGAACTTGATCATCGCCTGGGTTTCGGCGGCAGTTCGGTCGATGTTTTCGTCGAGCCTTGTGGCGGTTCGGTCGAGTTTCTCGCGCAAGAGCAGAACGGACTCTGCTACGACTTGAATCTCCTTCCGCGTCCCTTCAGCAACAACTTCGAAATGACGGCGGGTGTCGGAGTGCGCCGCAGCGTTCTCCTGCCTCATGGAGTCAAAGAGGCGCTTCAAATCGTCGTCGGTCATCGACGCAATTCTACTCCGCGGGACCGTCGGGGGAGTTGGTAGCGCCTACGGGATTCGACGCCGTCGGTCCACAGAATCGAGGCACGTTGAATCAACAGGTTACGACTTCATGAAACTGCGAGTGTCCCCGAGATGTCCCAACTCGGATCACCGCTTCTTCAGCGGCGCTCGTGGATCTCTCGCGCGCGACGCGGATGACGGCTTCCGTCGTTTGCTCATCGACATCGGCCAGGCCTTCGTACTCGATGGAGTTCCGCTTTCGATGTGCGGCGTCGAGAACACGCCACTGTTCGGCCGCGAGGCTCAGCGTGCCTGTCCGCCGCGGCCCGGAAAGTCCGCTCTCCACGGGGGCGGGGCGCTCCTGCGTTAAGATCGCGGCTCCTCTTCGGCAGCGAGATCACAACAGAATCGTCCGTCCCGGCGCCGGGTCGCAGGCGGTGCGGGGACTTCGCGGAGATTGACAGAATGGCGTGGAGCAATCCCGGGCTGAAGCAGCCGCTCACGCTGCTCTGCTGCCTCTGCGTCCTCGCCGCGCTCCTCGTCCCCTCCCCCGGCCACGGCCATGCGAGCGACGGTCACGACCTTCGCCAGGCGCTGACGCAATACCGGATGGATGGCTGGAAGACGCAGCAGGGGCTTCCGATGGACACGGTCCAGTGCCTGCTCCAGACGCGCGACGGCTACCTCTGGATCGGCACCGGCGGCGGGCTGGCCCGCTTCGACGGCATCCGCTTCGTGACCTTCGAATCGGCCGGCGTCCCGCACCTCACCACGCGGGCGATTTTCGGCCTGATGGAAGACTCGCAGGGGCGTCTCTGGATCGGCCACTCGGAAGGCGCGACGGTCTACCGCAACGGCCGCTTCCAGAACATGTTCGGCAGCGAGCTCACGAACGGCCGCCGCGTCTGGGCGTTCGCGGAAGGGGCCGATGGAACGATCTGGGCGGCCACGGAGAACGGCCTCGTGCGATGGCACGATGGGGCGACACGTGTCTATCGCGTGGAGGACGGCCTCCCGACGAATCGCCTGCGCTCGCTGGCGATGGCCCGCGACGGGACGCTCTGGCTGGGATCCACCGGCGGCGGGCTCGTCTCGTTCGCGAACGAGCGGTTCGCGGCGTTGACCCCGGCCACCGGCTTTCCTCACCTGGAAGTCCGCTCGGTACTCGCCGATCCAGCTGGAGGAGTCTGGGCGGCGACCGCAGGAGGAGGCCTCGCGCGGGTCGATGGCGGCCGGATCACCAGATGGGCCGAAGCCGACGGGCTTCCGACGAGTCAGCTGACGTCCCTCTCCCGCGACTCGCGCGGCTCCCTCTGGATCGGAACCTGGGGCGCCGGCCTCTGTCGCATGCAGGACGGGCGCTTCACATCGATCTCGACCGAGGGGGGTCTCGGCGGCGGTCAGATCTGGTCGGTGCACGCGGATCGGGAAGACAGCATCTGGGTCGGCACGTGGGTCGGCGGCTTGAACCGGCTCCGCGACCGCGAGTTCCTCGTGCTCGGCGCTCCTGAGGGGTTGTCGCACGACAACGTCCGTTCGGTGCTGCGCGCGCGCGATGGCGCCATGTGGGTCTCGACGGCCGGCGGGGGCGTGAACCGGATCGATGACGGCGCGATCACCACCATCCGGAAACGTGACGGACTTCCCACCGAGGAGACGTCGAGCCTGATGGAAGATCGCGACGGAGCGATCTGGATCGGCACCTACACCTCCGGCGTGGTCCGGATCAAGAACGGCCGCATCGACACCTGGGGCAAGGACGAGGGCCTCCCGCACCTCGGCGTTCGCGCGCTGATGCAGGATCGGACCGGCGCGATCTGGGCCGGCACGATGGGCGGCGTCGCCCGCTTCGACGGACGCCGCTTCACCCCTCTCAGCGGCGGCGCACCGCCCGAAGGCGCCACGACGATGCTCGAGACTCGTGACGGCACCCTCTGGTTCGGCACGACCGGAGATGGACTGTTCCGCTATCGCGATGGCGTCTTCCGCTCCTTCACGAGGAAAGACGGCCTGGTGTCGAACTGGGTCATGTCGCTTCATGAAGACGAGGCCGGCAGCCTCTGGATCGGCACGAACGGCGAAGGGTTGAACCGGCTCCGCAACGGACGGATCACCGCCATCCGTCCTGAAGACGGTCTATGGGATGGCGTAGTCCAGGCGATCTTCGAGGACCGCGGTGGTCACCTCTGGATGACGTGCAACCGCGGGGTCTTCCGGATTGCGCGTGCTGAGCTCGACGCGTTTGCGGAGGGGCGCGCGGCGCGCGTGACGTCGGTCGTGTTCGGGCCGGGGCATTCGCTCCGCAGCACGACCTTCGCGGGAGGCCATCAGCCCGCGGGAGCATTCGACGCGGAAGGGCACCTCTGGCTTCCGACGTTCAGCGGCCTGGTCATCGTCGACCCCGCACGGCTCCCCGGCTCCGGTCAGCCGCCTTCGGTGCATCTCGAGGAGGTTTTCGTCAGCGGCGTCGCGCAGTCGCCGCACGAGAACGTGACGCTCCCTCCAGGCTCGGTTCCTCTCTGGATCCGCTACACGAGCACGACGCTCTACGACGCCGACCGCGTCCGCTTCCGCTACCGCATGGACGGCACACCGGGAGGATGGGTGGACGTGGGGCGGAACCGCGAGGCCTTCTTCCCGACGCTGCCGCACGGCTCGTATCGATTCCGCGTGGCCGCGTCCACCGACGGCATCCGCTGGCGGGAAGCATCGACCTCGCTCGTCATCGACGTGCGTCCGCATTTCTTTCAGACGCGATGGTTCATCGGTGTGGCCATCCTCTCCGTGCTCGCGCTGCCTGCCCTGATCTGGCATCTGCGCATGCGCCAGTTCCGCGCACGCCACGTGGAGATGGAACGCCTGGTGGCGGAGAAGACCGAAGAGCTGCGGCTCGCGAACGAGCACCTGGCGCGGCTCTCGTTCGTCGACTCGCTGACCGGGCTGGCGAACCGCCGCCGCTTCGACGAAGCGCTCGAGGAGGAGTGGAACCGCGCCATGCGTTTCCGATCGCCCATCGCACTGCTGGTGGCGGACGTCGACCTCTTCAAGAACTACAACGACGCGCTCGGCCACGTGGAAGGGGACCGTTGCCTGACGGCCGTGGCCAGGGTGTTTCTACAGGCGGCCCGGCGGTCCGGAGATCTGGTGGCGCGATACGGCGGCGAGGAGCTCGTCTGCCTCGTCCCAGGCGCCGACCGGACTGCCGCCCTCGCTCTGGCCGAATCTCTCCGAAGCTCCGTCGAAGCTCTCGGCATCCCGCACCCCGCCTCCCCCGTCAGCCGCGTCGTCACCATCAGCCTCGGCGTCGCGGCGATTGTGCCGTCCATCGGGACGTCGAGCAGCTCGCTGGTCGAGGAAGCCGATGCCTCCCTCTACCGGGCCAAGCGCGAGGGGCGCAATCGCGTCGCCTTCGCGGAGGACTCAGGACCGGCGTGAGACTCACCCTGCATCAGCGCGCGACGATCGCGGCTGGACGGAGACGCTCCTCTCGACGCGATCACCGCAGCCGGTCGCACAGTTGCTGGAAATGAATCGCTTCGACGACGCCAGCTCGACAAACCGTATGAACGCGATCGCGGCGGCTTCAGCGGCCGAGCATGGCGTAAGTTTCGGAGCTGGCCTGGGCCCGTGCCCCGAGCTCGTGTCGGAGGACCTCGGCTTCCGGGACTCGGTTAGGAGTGAGATCCTCGGACGGCGGCATACGCGTTGCTTGTATCGATGGGTTCCCCCTCAGGAGAGCTTGTCGGACCGTCGGTGGTGTGACCGCTGACGAACCTGGCTCGTCCGTCCTTCGAAGCGGAGAAGAGAGCAGGAATCATGACTGCGTTGGGGAAAGCGCCTGGTCCTCCCGGCGTCCGTTCACGGCGGAAGAGAGCGGACCGCACGGCGGCCGCCGTCACAGAAGTCAGGCGCAACGAGGCTATTCTCAAGACGGGAGCGCTCCAGAACGCGATTCTCAATAGCGCGAACTTCTCGAGCATCGCGACCGACGAGAAGGGCGTCATCCAGCTTTTCAACGTGGGTGCGGAGCGCATGCTGGGTTACGACGCGCTCGAAGTCGTCGACCGGATCACGCCGGCAGACATCTCGGACCCGCAGGAAGTGATCGCGCGTGCTCGCGCGCTGAGCCACGAGCTCGGGACCCCGATTACGCCCGGTTTCGAAGCCCTGGTCTTCAAGGCCTCGCGCGGGATCGAGGACATCTACGAGCTGACCTACATCCGCAAGGACGGGAGCCGCTTTCCGGCCATCGTCTCGGTGACGGCGCTGCGCGACGCGGCAGACGCGATCATCGGATATCTGCTCATCGGTACCGACAACACCGCACGCAAGCAGGCGGAAGAGGCGCTGCTGAAAGCAGGTGCGTTGCAGAACGCGATCTTCAACAGCGCCAACTTCTCGAGCATCGCCACCGATGCGAAGGGCGTCATTCAGATCTTCAACGTCGGCGCCGAGCGCATGCTCGGCTACGCGGCCGCGGAAGTCCTGGACAAGATCACGCCGGCCGACATCTCCGATCCGCAGGAAGTGATCGCGCGTGCCACCGCCTTGAGCCTCGAGCTCGGGACTCCGATTACGCCCGGTTTCGAAGCCCTGGTCTTCAAGGCCTCGCGCGGGATCGAGGACATCTACGAGCTGACCTACATCCGCAAGGACGGCAGTCGCTTCCCAGCCATCGTCTCGGTGACGGCGCTACGCGACGCAGAGGACGCGATCATCGGGTATCTGCTCATCGGCACCGACAACACCGCCCGCAAGCAGGCGGAAGAGGCGCTGCTGAAAGCAGGTGCACTGCAGAGCGCGATCTTCAACAGCGCCAACTTCTCGAGCATCGCCACCGATGCCAATGGCGTCATTCAGATCTTCAACGTCGGCGCCGAACGGATGCTCGGCTACACGGCCGCCGAGGTGATGAACAGGATCACGCCGGCCGACATCTCCGATCCGCAGGAAGTGATCGCGCGCGCCACCGCCTTGAGCCTCGAGCTCGGAACCCCGATTACGCCCGGTTTCGAAGCCCTGGTCTTCAAGGCCTCGCGCGGGATCGAGGACATCTACGAGCTGACCTACATCCGCAAGGACGGGAGTCGCTTCCCAGCCATCGTCTCGGTGACGGCGCTACGCGACGCAGAGGACGCCATCATCGGGTATCTGCTCATCGGCACCGACAACACCGCACGCAAGCAGGCGGAAGAAGCGCTGCTCAAAGCAGGTGCGTTGCAGAACGCGATCTTCAACAGCGCCAACTTCTCGAGCATCGCCACCGATGCGAAGGGCGTCATACAGATCTTCAACGTCGGCGCCGAGCGCATGCTCGGCTACACGGCGGCGGAAGTGCTGGACACGATCACTCCGGCCGACATCTCCGATCCGCAGGAAGTGATCGCGCGCGCCAAGGCCTTGAGCCTCGAGCTCGAAACGACGATTACGCCGGGCTTCGAGGCATTGGTTTTCAAGGCCTCGCGCGGGATCGAGGACATTTACGAGCTGACCTACATCCGCAAGGACGGGAGTCGCTTCCCGGCCATCGTATCCGTCACGGCGCTGCGCGACGCTCAGAACGCAATCATCGGTTATCTCCTCATTGGCACCGACAACACCGCCCGCAAGCAGGTCGAAGCGGAGCAGATGAGGCTCGATCAGCGGCTGCGCGATCAGCAGTTCTACACGCGTTCTCTCATTGAATCCAACATCGACGCGCTGATGACCACCGATCCGGCCGGCATCATCACGGACGTGAACAAACAGATGGAGGCGCTCACGGGGTGTACGCGTGACGAGTTGATCGGCGCGCCGGTCAAGAACTACTTCACCGATCCGAATCGGGCTCAGGCGGTCATCAAACTGGTGCTGAGCGAAAAGAAGGTCACCAACTACGAGCTCACGGCAAGAGCCAGAGACGGCAAGGAAACCGTGGTGTCCTACAACGCGACCACCTTCTATGACCGGGAACGAAGGCTTCAAGGTGTGTTCGCCGCCGCGCGCGACGTGACCGAGAGCAAACGCCTCGATCAGGTGCTGCAGGAAAAGAACATCGAGCTGGAGAGCGCGAGGTTCGTGGCGGAGAAGGCGAATCTCGCCAAATCGGATTTCCTTTCCAGCATGAGCCACGAGCTTCGCTCCCCGCTCAACGCGATTCTCGGGTTCGCTCAGCTGATGGAGTCGGATGCGCCGCCTCCAACGTCCTCTCAGAACGAGAGCATCAGCCAGATCCTCCATGCCGGGTGGTATCTGCTCGATTTGATCAACGAAATCCTCGACCTGGCACTCATCGAGTCCGGGAAGCTCTCCATGTCCCTCGAACCGGTCTCGCTGGTCGATGTGATGCTCGAATGCCAGTCGATGATCGAGCCTCTGGCTCTGAAGCGCGGCATCAACATGACCTTTCCCGTGTTCGATGTGCCGCAGTCGGTCAAGGCGGACCGAACCCGCCTCAAACAGGTCCTGATCAATCTCCTCACGAATGCGATCAAGTACAACGAGGTCGGAGGCGCGGTGGTCGTGGAGTGCTCTGCCACGACGACTCCGGGCAAGATCCGCATCACGGTGACAGACACCGGTCTGGGTCTCGCGCCGGAGAAGCTGACTCAGCTCTTCCAGCCGTTCAATCGGCTTGGGCAGGAAGCAGGTGGAGAGGAAGGGACCGGCATCGGCCTCGTCGTCAGCAAGCGGCTCGTGGAACTGATGGAAGGTGTCATTGGTGTCGCGAGCACAGTGGGCCGCGGCAGTGTGTTCTGGGTGGAGCTGCTCTCGACTGCGCCGCGGTCGCTTCCCACGCATGTCGAGACGATCGCGGTCTTACCGCCGGCAGCGGCGAGCGCCACGCATCTTCGGACCCTGCTTTACGTCGAGGACAATCCGGCGAACCTGAAGCTGGTCGAGAAGCTCATCAGCCGCCGTCATGACCTGCGTCTGCTGAGCGCGGTCGATGGGAATCGCGGTGTGGAGGCCGCTCGCAAATACCAGCCAGACGTCATTCTGATGGACATCAACCTTCCTGGCATCAGCGGCATCGAGGCGTTGCAAATCCTCAGCGCTGACCCGGCAACCGCGCACATTCCGGTTGTGGCTCTCAGCGCCAATGCCATCCCGCGTGACATTCAGAAGGGATTGGAAGCGGGATTCTTCCGCTACCTCACGAAGCCCATCAAGGTCCCCGAGTTCATGGACGCCCTCAACGTGGCGCTGGAATTCGCCGAAGCCGAACACGCCCGGATCAGCTGATCTTCTCGATGCGAGGATCCTGATCGTCGACGACCAGGAGAGTTCGGCCGGCAGAACCACCCGGAACGTCGAACCCTCGCCGAGCGTCGACTCGTCTGCCAGCTGTCCGTGATGCAGCTCGACGAATGCTTTCGTCAGCGAGAGACCGGGCCCGGTCGGGGATCATCCATGATCTGCTCGGTCATCCACGCAATGCTACTCCGCGGGACCGTCGGGGGAGTTGGTAGCGCATACGGGATTCGACGGCGTCGGTCCACAGAATCGAGGCACGTTGAATCAACAGGTTACGGCTTCATGACACTGCGAGTGTCCCCGAGATGTCCCAAGTCGGATCACCGCTTCTTCAGCAACCGCTCGTGGATCTCGCGCGCGACGCGGATGACGGCTTCCGTCGTTTGTTCATCGACATCAGCCAGGCCCTCGTACTCGATGGAGTTCCGCTTTCGATGTGCGGCGTCGAGAACACGCCACTGTTCGGCCGCGAGGCTCAGCGTGTGAGGCAGCGTCTGGAAGACGAGGTAGCGGTTCTCGGAACGGTAGCCGTGATGACGAAGCGCGGCGAGTGCCAGAGCGTGAGCGGCGTTGTACGCGAGATCGAAGCGACTCTCGATCGACAGGCCGGCATTCATCGCATCGTGCAGGCGGCGCTCGCCTGATCGGATCAGACTGTCGATCTCGGCGTCGTTCGGCTCCTCCGCCTTCAGACCTTTTCCGAGCAGGTTCTCAAGCTGACGCAGCGTCATCGACGTCTCCCATCAGAACGATGTGTTCGCGGGAAAGTACCTTCTCGAGAAACGCGTTGCTTGCACGCCTCCTCCGCCGGAACTCGTCACGGGTGTACAGCGTCGGATTCACCTTACGATGGAGCCGCTTCTCTACCGCCGACAGCCGGCGGTAGAGCTCTTCGAGTGTCAGGTCATCCGCGACGATCAGCAGGTCGATGTCGCTGTCGGCGCGCTCCTCTCCACGAGCAACCGATCCGTAGAGAAGCGCGATCGCAACCTTCCGCTTGATCGGAGCCAGCGAGGTCTCGAGCTCCTGCGGGATGCCCATCGTCTTGCGCACGATGCCGCGAAGCTCTTCGTAGATCGCGCTCTTTTCGTTCGCGCGGTAGTACGTTCGGCGACCCTCACGACGCATGACGAGGATTGCGGCGTTCGTGAGAGAGTCGAGCTCGCGCTGAAGCGACGACGGCGAGGTGCCCATGGTCTCGGCCAGTTCGCTCAGGTACCACCAACGATCCGGTGTGCCGAGGGTCAGGGCGAGGAGCCGCTGCCGGATCGGAGGCATCAACGCATCAGCGAGTGACTTCTTACGCACGGTGCGTAAATAATTACGCAGTTTGCGTAGCTTTACAACTGCACGAGACGGTCGCTTCCATGGGGACACACACGGGGAGCGGAAGCGAACCTGTTGATTTTGTGAGGGTTAAGTTGGTAGCGCATACGGCGGCGAGCTGGCGAACCGGCTCGTTCGCCGAATCACAGATGCTCTTCGGATCTACGGCGAGGTAGTGATGAGCGATCAGGCTGGGCGAGCGGTAGATTGTCGAGACTCGCCTGGCGTCACACGCTCATTACGATCTTTCCACGAGTGCGTTGCTTCAGCATCTCGACGAGAGCCGGGCCGACTTCGTGGATTGCAATCATCTGAAGAGCCGGCGGACGAATCGCTCCGCTCTCGAGCAGCGCGCTGAACGATGTACCGGCAGCGATGAGCGCCGCCATCCCCGCAGCGCCTCCGCGATAGCCGGCGCTCCCCAGGCTGAGCTGGTGGAACGTGAGTGCGCGTCCAAACGGCTCGTGGTACCGGCTGGGCCGCACGACGTCGACCAGCTCCACCATCTGACCGTCGTACGCGAGAGCGTTTGCGGCAGCGATGTCGTTGTTCGCGCCGACGGTGTCGATCGCCAGAGTCACGCCTCGGCCACTGGTGATCTCCATGACCGCAGCGGCCGCATCGGCGCTCGTGTAATCGACCACGTGACTGGCACCGAGGCTTCGGACGTATTCGACGTTCGAAGTGGAACAGGTGGCGATGATCGTCGTCAGCCCGAGGTGCCGCGCGATCTGGATCGCGAAGCCACCGACGCCGCCCGATCCGCCGATCACCAGAAGTGAATCGGCCGGCCGCGCATGGAGTTTGTCGACGAGCGCGCGCCACGCCGTCCAGCCGGCACAGGGCGTCGACGCTGCGATCGCGGCATCGACGTCGGGATGGCGGACGACAGCGGCGGAGTCCTGGAGCGCATACTCCGCGAACCCGCCTTGCGGCCGTGTGCGATTGCCGTGATAGAGGATGCGATCGCCCTCTTTCCATCGCGTCACGTTCGCGCCAACGGCCTCGATCCGTCCCGAGACATCGAGGCCCGGAACGAAGTTCGCTCCGTCGGGGACGCCAGCGATCCAGAGTCCGATCTTCGCGTCGACCGGATTGAGTCCGCACGCATCGACCTTCACGACCACGTCGTCCGGCCCCGGCGTTGGGACCGGCAGGTCGCGAACCGCAAACGTCGCGCTGCTGCGGTCATACGTTACTGCGCGCATCGCCAGGCGGGAGTCTACCGCAGCATTCGAAGGCACGCGTCCGCGCCGGACGGCCTCAGATCGGCGGACCGGGTGGGACTGTCGGGATCACCGGTGCCTGCCACGTTTCCGCGTCCCTTCGGTCACGACGTCGAAGTGCCGGCGGGTTTCGGAATGAGCTGCGGCATTCTCCTGCCTCATGGTTTCGAGGAGGTGTTTAAGATCGTCGTCCGGCATCGAGGCAATTCTACGGCGAGGAAAGAGGCGAGGGAGTTGGTAGCGCATACGGGATTCGAACCCGTGTTACCGCCGTGAGAGGGCGGCGTCCTAGACCCCTAGACGAATGCGCCAGATTGGCAGGGACGCGGAAGATACCGGAGGTAACCTCCACAGTCAAGCGCGGTTAACTCATGGAAAGGCAGGCACATTCCCGCCTCCCCACCCGATGCTGCCGCTGGATGACAAGTTTCCGTTTCCGCTCGGTTTCCAGCCACGACACCCTTTGGATGGAAGGGTTTTGCTAGTGACCTTGCTAGTGGCGGGTGGAGCGTTCTCCGCGTCCATGCCGACGAGTTATTTGGCACCGACGCTCGCACGGCATGGACGCCGAGTAGACGCGGACCTAGCGAAGCCCAGCCCAATCGACGTTGAGGACCTGCCTCAGCCGGAACGCCCGAGCGTCACGGATGTGCCTTAGCCGATACGCACCGTTCACCGATCCAACCGGCTGCATCAGAACCGCGAACTGGACGTCCTCGATCGCAAACTGCCCGCCGATCACCATTCCATCGCGCTTTTCGCCAACGCCACCATCCGCCGTGAGGACCGCTACGCGCAGCACCGAGGTCGGTGAGTCGTTGAGGTTCGACGTTCCCTGCAAGAGGTAAAGGCCGCAACCATCGGGAAACGCGGTGCGCCCAAAGACAGAAGTCACCCATCCAGCAGGAACGCACCAGCGTTCGCCGCTTGGAGTCCGGCGAGCGAACGCAAGGTTGATCACCGTCTTCAGCATCCAGCGCTCAACCAATGCGCCGTCGACGCGGTACACGTCGACGCCGCCACGCTTCCGGGCTCCCCGCGCCCGCATACCTGCGCGATACTTGAAAGCCTTCAGCACTCGGAAGAAGTCCCCGGCGGCGGCATCCAGAGGAGAAAGCAACTCGTTGTGCCGCTTGCAGAGCACCTTCGCCACCAGCCTCTCCGCGCTGATGGTCGCTGCCCTGCCCCCGAGCGACCTGAGACCGCTGACGACCACCTCGCCTGTGCCGATGATCGACCGTGAGAGGTAGTGCTCGCGCGACTGGACAGCATCGCAGTCGCCGAGTGCGGCAGCCCAGCAGCGCATGCTGGCCATGCTACTCGGTCGGGCGCCTCAGAGCGCTTTCGGCGCCGCTTCGAGCACCCCGACCAGTTCCCGAAGTTCGTCGTCTGTAGCTCCACGAAGCCGGGCCTCGTTCACCGCAACAACCTCTGAGTAGCGCCATGCGACCATGCGCACTCCCAGACGTATCGGAGCCGGGAAGAGACGCTCGCCGATCCTCATGTAGAGCGGCGCCCCTATCGGTTGCCCTTTCCGATCCTTGGCGCGGCGGAGCCTGCTCACGCAAAGCATGAACACCGTAGAAGCTCCGTGGACCTACTTGACCCCGTCTCTGAGATCCTGAACGTGTGCAGTCTTCATCACCGTTGTGCTGGCGGTGATCGTTGCATCGGTGTAGGTCACAGCGGTTAGGCCGATTGCTGCCCGTGCCTCGTCCAGAGCCGACCGGAGATCGGCGATGTCTATTCTTCGTATCAACGTTCCGGAAGCGATCGAATTCGTGTACGACGCGGCGCCCAGCCCCTTCGCCGCGCGCATCGCATTGACCGCCTTCCGGAGTTGCGTGATGTGTGCCGCCCTGATGATTCCGCCGATGGTCAGCGGATCATCAGTGAACAGGATGGTCGTCGCCACGTCGATGGTGCTGAACGCGGAGGATGCACCGCTCACCAGTGCGCGCACTTTGTAGAGGTAGGTCGTGTCAGGACTCAACCCTATGTCCGTGGTTTCCGAACCATTGACGGTCTTCAGACTGGCGTACTCGGTGTTGCCAGTGCTCCGGAAGATTTCGTAGCCAGTTGCCCCGATGACTCCAGTCCACGCAAGGCTCACCGCCGTCGTGTTGATTGCTGTCGCGGAGAACCCAGCGGGCGCTGCGAGAACGGTGGCCGTCGAGTCCACTGACGTCACACTCGACGCCGAGGCGTCCGTCGCGGTTAGCCGGAACGTGAAGAGGCCCGGCGCGTCCGGTGTGAAGGTCGGATTGCGGACTGTCGCAGAAGAGAGGTTCGCGGTGGAATCGACCGGGCGGCGAATCACAGTCCATTGCCATGAGGTCGCTCTCCGGGGCGAGGTGTCCAGCTGCCTCGTGGCGAGTACCGGGCCGGTTGTCAGGTCTATCGTAGCGACGTCTGCGAGGGCGGCTTTTCCGACTCGGATCTTGTTATTGCTCGAATCGGCGATGAAGACGTTCCCGCTGATGTCGGTTGCTACTCCGCTGGGATCTCGAAACCGCGCTGCGCTTCCCGGCCCGTCCTCACTCCCGTGAGTTCCCACAAGACCCGCGAGCGTGGTGACCTCTCCCGATGGGCTGATCTTCCGGATCGTGCTGTTGGCCTTATCGGTAACGTAGACATTCCCGCCGCTGTCGGTTGCCACTGCGTTCGGTCTGTGGAACCGCGCCGCGCTCCCCACACCGTCGGCGCTCCCGTCGGCTCCCGCAAGACCCGCGAGCGTGGTGACCTCTCCCGATGGGCTGATCTTCCGGATCGCACTCGCCTGATCGGCGACGTAAACGTATCCGCTGCTGTCCGTTGCCACTCCGCTTGGAGAGCTGAACCGCGCTGCGCTCCCAATGCCGTCCGCACTCCCGTCGGCTCCCGCAAGACCCGCGAGCGTGGTTACCTCTCCCGCTGGGCTGATCTTCCGGATCGTCTTGTTCCATGTGTCGGCGACGTAGACGTTCGGGTTCGCGCCGCCGTCAGTTGCTATTCCGATCGGAACGTTGAACCGAGCTGCGCTTCCCGCCCCATCGGCACTCCCTGAGACTCCCGCAAGACCCGCCAGCGTCGTGACAGTTCCGCCCGGCGTGATCTTCCGGACGGCGTGATTTCCCTGATCGGCAACGTAGATGTTGCCGCTGATGTCGGTTGCCACTCCGCATGGATAGTTGAAGCGCGCTCCGCTTCCGTCCCCGTCGGCACTTCCAAAGACTCCCACAAGACCTGCCAGTGTGGAGACGACTCCCACTGGCGTGATCTTGCGGATCGTGTGGTTGTACATATCGGAGACATAGACGTTCCCGCTGCTATCGGTTGCCACTCCCCACGGATTGTTGAACCGCGCCGCGCTCCTCACGTCGTCGGTACTACCGATGCTTGGCGCAAGACCCGCGAGCGTGGTGACCTCTGCCGCTGGGGTGATCTTTCGGATCTTATTGTTGCCCTGATCGGCAACGTAGATGTTCCCGCTGCTGTCGGTTGCCACTTGGCTCGGAGAGGCAAACCGCGCGGCGCTCCCCACACCGTCGGCACTCCCATAATATTGTGACCCCGCCAGAGTCGTGACCTGTCCGTCTGGGGTGATCTTTCGGATCTTTTGGTTGAACGTATCACCCACATAGACGTTCCCGCCGCTGTCGGTTGCGACTCCCCACGGCTGGGAGAATCGAGCCGCGCTCCCTGCGCCGTCGGCGGCTCCCCCGATAAACGACGCAAACCCGGCCAGTGTAGTGACCTCTCCCGTCGGCGTGATCTTCCGAATCGTATTGTTGACTTGATCGGCAACGTAAACGTTCCCGCCGCTGTCGGTTGCCACTCCGATCGGGTTGTAGAAACGCGCCGCGCTCCCTATCCCGTCCGCACTCCCGGCGGCTCCCGCAAGACCCGCGAGGGTGGTTACCTCTCCCGCTGGGCTGATCTTCCGGATCGTATTGTTGCGCCGATCGGCAATGTAGACGTTTCCTCTGCTGTCGGTTGCCACTCCGCTCGGTAGGGAGAACCGCGCCGCGCTCGCTATCCCGTCCGCACTCCCGGCGGCTCCCGCAAGCCCCGCGAGGGTGGTTACCTCTCCCGCTGGGCTGATCTTCCGGATCGTATGATTGAACTCATCGGCGACATATACGTTTCCGCTACTATCGGTCGCCAGCCCGAAAGGAAAGTCGAACCGCGCAATGCTCCCCGTCCCGTCGGCATTTCCGGCGTTTCCGGCCAGACCTGCCAGCGTGGTGACCGCCCCAGAAGGGGTAATCTTCCGGATCGTATGGTTTCGCGTATCCGCGACATAGACGTTTCCGCTGCCGTCGACTGCCACTCCGCTCGCAGAGCGAAACCGCGCAGCGCTCCCCGTCCCGTCCTCAAATCCTCCCCCCCCTTCCGGACCGGCGAAGGTCGTAAAGGTCAGAGCCTGACCCAACATGGCCGGCGGAGTCGAGAGGAATGCAAATACAACCAGAACTTCCGCGAAACTTCGCTTCAGGAGAAAAGACATGGATCGCCTTTCAAACAAACGAACGAAAAGGCCGCAAGCTGTTTTCACTATATCTCTAACTGGAGTTGACCCCGTTTACGTGGACATCTGACTATCAGGGAGAGCCACGATTCCGACGGTCTCCTCGGCCTCCCCTCATGTCAATGCTCCGAGCCTTCGCAGGCGATCCACCGGAGCCGATGACGAGGGAGGACTACGAGCGCGTGCAGCGGAGGGTGCGAGCCTCTTTCAAAGGCGACGTGCTCGTCGACCGAGCTGACGTACTACTCCTGCTCGATGAGATCCGCTGGGTGAAGCGACGCCTACGTCGGGTAGAGCACGTGATCGAGCCGCTCGTCGAGGCGATCACCCACCGGTAGCGGGCAGAACATCAAACATCGTCGACATCGAGCACCGCGTGAGCGCACCTCACTTCGTGCTCTCCTCGTATGCCTTGCGCAGCAGCTCCCGAAGCAGCGGCGCATGCTTCTGGACGTCGTTCTTCCCCAACCTGATGCGGTAGCGACCCCACTGGCTGTCGTAGTCCATGACGTCCAAGCCAGCTTCCTCCAGAAGGTGCTGCGTCTCGTCTGAGCGTTCGAGACGGGGCTCAAGCCGTACCCAGTCCTTCTTGGGCCGGAAGAGCACAAAGTTGTTGGGCTGCCCATTCCGCGCTAGGCCGATGTAGAACTTGTTGTACTTCGGTCCGAGCTGGGGGTCGAGTTCACGCACGATCGAGACGAGCGAGTCCGTCGCTTCCAGCGTCGTCTTCCCAGCCCGACGTTCCCAGTAGGCTCGGTCCGTCGTCTCCTGTACTTCCTCGTCCTCGTCGACCAGCCCGAGCTTCATCTCGTTCAAGACCGTGGTGAACACCAGCGAGACGTTGTCGCCGATGCGGTACGCCTGCATCTGGATCGCCACCAGAGGAATGAACCCGTTGAAGAGGCCGATGACGTTCAGGAAGCGGCTCGTGATCACCTCGGCCACGATGACAGCCGTGTGGTCGTACTGCGGGTATCTCTTCCGCTCGATGTCCCAATACTCGATTGCCCGAATGATGTGGGACTCGTCGGTCTTACCGAGCTGGATTTCGATCTCGTACCGGTGCTTGCTCTCTGCATCCTGACAGAGGAGATCGAGCCTTCCGGCCTGCGGGTGTGTTCGCTGTCGATCTCGGACGACGAGTTCGCCGAGTCCGAGAAGAGATGGATCTTCGGCGATCCGTTCCTCCACCCACCGCTCGTTCAGCTCCGTGTGGTTCGCGAAATTGACGCGTTCAGGCTTGACGTACTTGATAGCCATTTTTGTCATCGTACGTGACCGCCCTAGCATCGTGGTGCGGTCGGATGAGGGTCATGAACGATAAGGACATATGAGCGGGATGCTCGCTCACGTTGCTCCAACCAAGCGGGCACGCAGATGCGCGTTGCGCCGTTCGAGCGATAGCACGGCAATGATCAGAGCGAAAATCGCAGCTAGACCGAGCACGATCAGGATCGCCGCTCCCGTCGCCATCTGCATCAGCCGGACGGTTGTCCGATTTTGGAGTTCCGCCACGAAGACGGCTGTCTTCAGCGTGTGGTAGGCGTTGATTGCGTCGATCAGTCTGGTGGGGTCTTCTTTTTCGGCAGCTTTGATAACTGCCCACAATCCATCGAGGAACTCATCCCGTTGTTCGTCGTCGAGAGGGGCGAGCCATCCCGTTAGGATGTCTTCATTCTCGCCTTGGAAATACTTCTTGAATTTCTCGGGGATCGTGGAAGCTACTGCTTCCTGAGCTGTCTTACTCTCCGACGTGGTGGCGATCGCGCGCTTTACTTGATCGTATGTGACCTCAGAGTCGTCCGAGAGATTGTTGAAGAAAAACACCCCTAGTGCTGCGGTGACGCTGAGAAGCACAATCATGATCCACGCTAGAAAGCGCGTCGCAGGGAAGAGGAACTTCTGTTCGAGGCGACTCAGCGGATCGCTTACGACGGCCTCCGCAACGAGCGCTGGTGACGTCTGCTTGACTGGCTCGATCGGTTCGAGAGACGGTCTCGCGGCGACCGTGTGACCGACGACTTGTTGTTCTGCCGAGGGTTCTACGG
This sequence comes from Thermoanaerobaculia bacterium, assembly GCA_049298815.1. Lineage (GTDB taxonomy): Bacteria > Acidobacteriota > Thermoanaerobaculia > Gp7-AA8 > Gp7-AA8 > JBAQWH01. The sequence continues at coordinate 19,435 of JBAQWH010000652.1, forward strand.
GAACGAAGAACGTACGCAGCTCCGCGACCTCGCCCGCAGGATGCCACTCCCCGGTGTTCGGATTAAGGATCGGGTACTCACGCCGGATCTTTCCGCTGCGGACCCACTGCGTCAGAACTTCCAGACTAGGTGCGGTGTACTTCTTACCTTTCACGTCGATGAGCCAAGCGTCCATCTGCCCTCCCTTGCTGATCCCCTCAGACGGCAAACGCGGCGGACCCAACCGACGCCCTTGAGGTGGTGCGCATCACCCTACAAGCGATCTTGGAAAGAGCTATGAGCAATGTCACTCGGCGGTGTTCGACTTAGCGCCCGAGGGTGACCGCTCGCTACCGCTGGAGCAGCTCCCACGGTCCCCCGCTCTGCGACTGCCCGGCGTTCCTCACTTCGCTCCAGACGGTGCTCATGCCATAGGGGGCCGTCGCGCATCTCGCGACGATCCCTTCGAGGTTCGAGGCGACGGTGGATGCCGAACGGGAGCCGTGCGCGAAGGCAAACCTGCGGCTCATTCCTCGGGGAACTCTCTGATGAGGTGCCCGACAACGCCAACGAGGCCGTCTGCCTTGGGCAGCCACTCGTCGAGCCCGACAGCCGGGAAGCTGTCGCCCAGCTCAACGACACGGACGCCAAGCTGGTCGGCGACGAGATGGACGTATCGGTCGTGGACCGTCCTAGCCCGATCCGAGCCGGTCAGCCATCCGAAGTTGAACATCATTCGCCCATCTGAGTAGACCGAGAGGAGCGACGCACTCCCGATAGCGGGCACCTTCAGGTTGAATGATCCGGTCTTGGTCCCCGTGCCCCACGTCACCTCACATCCGAGTGCGCGGGCAGAGAGAAGAACTTCCTTGAGCGCCATTGCCCGGTCGTTCAGGACTGACGACGCGTGATCGAAGAACATCTCCTCGTCCCACTTCTGCCGAGCGCCAGACTTCGCAGTCGCGGCGGCACGCTTGGCGATTCGAGCTTGCTCGGTGAATCCGAACAGGGTCGGCACGACGATCCGCTCTTCGCCATAACGGTACTGCCGGGCCTCCACGAGTAATACCTCGGAGAGACTCATCTGCTTGTTCAGGAACTCGACGACGCTCTGCAACTCGAACGAGGACTCCTCCAAGAAGAAGACCACTCTGATCTCGCCCTTGATGAGGTTCGCCTCTACCTGCTCGAAGAACAGTTCAGGAGTGAGTCCGCTAGTTGGTCGGAGACGCGCAAGCACGTCGTCGAGGGTGGTTCCCTTCGACGCCGCCGTAGCCTCAGCGCACGACCTGAGATCGTCTCGTGTCCAGTAGCGGTAGCCGTTGGCGGCGTAGTCCAACATCTGCCCCACGACCTTCCGGCGAGCGTCGGTGTCAGCGCTGCGCTTGCACTCAACAAAGGTGGGTGTGGCGTCTTGATCGACGAAGAAGAAATCGACGCTCCACCTGTCGAGCACCGGCATCTCCCTCTTGATGAGCAGCCAGCGACAGGGATCGTCCGGGTTGATCTGGTCGCCGGGCAAGAGGTCGTAGTTCCGGTCGAGGAGATCCTGAAGCTCGACCGTCTCATTCCTGCACTGAATCCTGTCCAGCGGGACTGATGACCCGTCCTTCTTGAGGCGGTAGACGTTGGCCACAGCTTGTTCCTCCTCGAATTCGGGCAGACAGCCGGGGCTGTTAGCTCAGTTTGCAGTCAGGATTTCGGGCGAGGTGCTCGAAGTGCGCGGCCTGATCGGTCGTACCCTTCTTGTGAGCCCGCACCGGCTGCCCGCAACCGACACACCTGTACTGAGTTGTCAACCCCGCCTCGCGCACGGCGAGCGCGTCTTCGATGTCGATGATCGCAGTCGTAGCTTTCGGCATTCCCTACTCCTCGGAGACGTCGTCCTCGATTTCTTGATTACCTGCCCGCCGGTTCCATGAAGGAGGGCTCGTCCACGGCGACCTATCTAACGCGAGCGCCTCGTTCTTCGAGTAGGGCACGAAGAATGCGGCGATGGCAGCGTTCTTCATCATCGCAGTAGCAGCCGACAGAGAAGTTCGCCGAAAGAGACAGGACTGCGAGGGCGTCAAGCAACCGTCGCGCGTCCGGGCGCTGCATCTCAGCGCGGTATCGACGCTCGAACACTCCATCAGCCTGACGGCCTGACCTCGCAGCGGCGAGGAGCTTTTCGCTCGGGGCGAGGAGCGGCAGCCAAGCGTCGAAGTAGTTCTCCTCAGCGTAGCGGTCGCGCGCGACACCACGCGGTGGTCTTCGGACGGTTCCCAGCCGTGGACCTTCTCCTCGACGCCGCGTTGTTCCGAGTTTGACGATCCTGACGGTCATCTTCTCCCCCTTCCATGATGCGTTCTGAGGTGCGGGAGGCTCGCCGACTGGACGATCACCTCACCGTCACTGTCAACGTCGAGGACGGTGATCTCATCGGTCCGTTGCTGTCAACGGTACGAGATGGCGATGCTCTCGATGCTGTCGCCGAAGTGCCGATTCAGATACCCGATGAAGGCTTGCAGCAGTTGCCACTCGGACTCAGGTTTCTTGGTCTTCACCTCGGCCACGATGACGCCTCCGAGCGTCTGCTCCCAGTTGATCCAACCGGGATACCGGGCGTGGGTCCAGCGGCCTTCCTTCGCGCGACGTAGCGTCGTGCCCTTCCCGCGTAGTTCACGCTCCTTGGTCTTCAGCATCGACTTGAGCGAACCGGCAGCAGCCGGGGAAGGCGTCACTTGCACGATCTTCACGGAGTCCTCCATCAGTGGGTTGCGACGGACTCAAGTATACGGCGACCAACTCTCTCTATTCCGGCTAACCGTGCACCATCGTTCTGATCAAACGCGAAGGATCGGATCTGCGCTGGGTAACCTGCCTCTCGCTATTTGGTCGTGAGCCCGCGCTTCAGCACCTCGACATAAGTCACCTCCGACAACAGCTCCCTGAAGCCTCGCATGCCGAGCATCTTCCGCACTTGCGTGCGCAGCCGCTTGCATTCCCGGTACGTCGCTGCGAGGTTGGCACGGTCGAGCGTCGGTACGAGTCGGGCGAAGTGCTCAACGTCGATAGCGTAGTGGGCCAGCGCCGAGTCGTTCGCAACTGCGCGCACTGCGTGTTCGATCGTCGGTCCGTCGAACGCCGCGCCGTACGTCATGACGAACCTCATCTTCCGGTTGTCTTCCCTGCGCAGCGTGACTTCCCAGTGCGTCATTCCCTCAACCGTCGCGCCTGTCCATAACGGGTTCGTCGCCACAGGCTTCGACTCGATCGTGATGCCCCACTTGGTGGCAAAGTCGGCCCCTGTCATCTGACGCCCGCCTACTCCTCGAAGAAGTCGCTGTCGATCTTCTTGATCACGTAGGTCGCTTCCACCGAGACGCCCACACCGAAGTCGATCATCAGTTCGGCGAGACGACGGCCGTCGATCAGCACGATCCTGTTCTCGACCCGGTTCGCGTACCCGACCGCGTCATTCGTGAACGCCGAGGTCGTGATGAAGACCCCCTTCCGCGCGCGTTGCCCGTGGAGCGCGCCGACGAACTTCTGAATCTCCGGTCGTCCGACACTTCCCTCCCAGCGCTTGGCTTGGATGTAGATCGCGTCAAGTCCCAGCCGGTCCTCGTCGATGATCCCGTCGATCCCTCCGTCGCCACCCCGACCGATCGCGCGGCCAGCGTCGGCTCGCGAGCCTCCATAGCCCATAGCCAGCAAGAGGGTCACCACGAGCTTCTCAAAGAACTCCGGCGTGGCGCTTTTCACCTTTGCCAAAAGGTCTGCCGCTAGCGCGCCTCGCAGCTTTGAGTAGGCGTTCTCCAGCGTCTCCTCGGGCGTCGCCAGCTCCGACGTTTCCGTCTCGTCGGCCTGCACCGCACCGGCGGCTTCGCGACGGCGGGAGTATCTGAACTCGACGAACTGCGGGAAGCGTTCGAGGTACTTGATGTCGATGCGGTGCGGCGGGTCTTTCAGCACCTCGACGCCTTGCGATGAGATGACGAAGTGGCCACGCTTCGGCGATGTAAGAAGCCCAGCCTGAGCGAGGTAGACCTTCGCCCACGCCGCACGGTTCGCGAACACGGCCTGGCGGCCGCTGGGCAGCAGCGACGCAAGCTCCTCGGGGGTCAGGTTGAACTCCTTCGCCAGAACCTCACGCGCCTCGGCCAACGAGTGATCTTTCCCGTCGGCTGCGAAACGGAGCATCGGGAGAAGGAGCGACTGAAAGTCGGGGACGGGCATCGGAATCCTCGTGCTGACGACTACTCGAAGGGCGCGAGCGCTCGGTGATGGACGACTCTTCGTATTCTGCCATCAAGCTGTCAGAATCCGCCGAGTTCAGATCGGTCTTCGGTGCGACGTCGCGGTTCGACGTGCAGCCGTTCGAAGGCGATGGCCGACGCTCAGGAGAGACATGGACCCGTCACAGCTCAAGTGGATCGCCAACTTCATCTGGGGGATCGCGGACGACGTTCTCCGCGACCTCTACGTGCGAGGGAAGTACCGCGATGTCATCCTGCCGATGATCGTCCTCCGGCGCCTCGATGCGGTGCTGGAGCCGACGAAGAGGCCCGTGCTCGACATGAAGGCGTCGCTCGATGCGGCGGGGATCACGAATCAGGATCAGGCGCTGCGAACCGCCGCCGGGCAGGCGTTCTACAACGTCTCGAAGTTCACGTTGCGCGATCTGAAGTCGCGCGCCAGCCAGCAACAACTCAAGGCCGACTTCGAAGCGTACCTCGACGGCTTCTCACCGAACGTTCAGGAGATCCTCGACAACTTCGAGTTCCGCAACCAGATCCCGAGGCTTTCGAAGGCTGATGCGATCGGGACACTCATCGAGAAGTTCACGTCGTCTGAGATCAACCTGAGTCCCTCGCCCGTCTTCAGCGGCGACGGCAGCGTAAAGCACCCCGGCCTCGACAACCACGCGATGGGAACGATCTTCGAGGAGCTGGTGCTGCGCTTCAACGAAGAGAACAACGAGGAGGCAGGAGAGCACTGGACACCGCGCGACGCCGTCCGGCTCATGGCGAACCTGATCTTCCTGCCGATCGCCGACCAGATCGAGTCCGGAACGTACCTGCTGTACGACGGCGCGTGCGGAACCGGCGGCATGTTGACGGTCGCCGAGCAGACGCTACAGAAGCTGGCGGCTGATCGAGGAAAGCAGGTCGCGACGCATCTCTACGGACAGGAGATCAACGCGGAGACCTATGCCATCGCGAAGGCCGACCTGCTGCTGATGGGCGACGGCGAAGCCGCTGACAACCTCGTCGGAGGTCCCGAGCACTCGACCCTCGCGAACGACGCATTCCCCTCACGCGAGTTCGACTTCATGCTTTCAAATCCGCCATACGGCAAGAGCTGCAAATCCGATCTCGAAAGAATGGGCGGCAAGGGCGGGATCAAAGATCCGCGCTTCGTCATCTCTCATGCGGGCGATCCCGAGTATTCGCTCATCACGCGGTCCAGCGACGGGCAGATGCTGTTCCTCGCCAACATGCTGTCGAAGATGAAGCACGGAACGAAGCTCGGCAGCCGCATCGCCGAGGTTCACAACGGATCGTCACTCTTCACCGGCGACGCCGGACAGGGTGAGAGCAACGTCCGACGCTGGATCATCGAGAACGACTGGCTCGAAGCGATCGTCGCACTGCCGCTGAACATGTTCTACAACACGGGAATCGCGACGTACGTGTGGGTGCTGACGAACCGAAAACCCGAGCATCGTCGGGGCAAGGTGCAGCTCATCGACGCGACCGGCTGGTACAAGCCACTTCGGAAGAACCTCGGCAAGAAGAACTGCGAGTTGTCGGACGACGACGTCCGGAAGATCGGCGACACGTTCCTCGCGTTCGAGGAGACCGAGCAGTCGAAGATCTTCGCGAACGAGGAGTTCGGGTACTGGAAGCTCACGGTCGAGCGCCCGCTGCGCATCAAGGGCATCGACCCGAATCGCGCCTACACGGCGAAGGAGATCAAGGCGCTGAAGGAGACCGGCGAACGCGACGAAGCGGCGCCGCCGGTCATCCGGAAGATCTACAAGCCGGGCAAGGTCGACTCAGACAGGTTACGCGGCCTCGCCGAGACCACCATCGACGGGAAGACTGTAATCGTTGAGTATGAGCCCGACCCTGATCTTCGGGATACCGAGCAGATTCCGCGACTTGAGCCGGGCGGCCTCGCTGCTTTCATTGAGCGAGAGGTTTGGCCGCATGTGCCGGACGCGTGGATTGACTACTCAAGCCTTCGTACTGGTTATGAGATCAACGTCAATCGTTACTTCTTCCACGATCAGCCCGCCCGCTCGCTCGACTCCATACGAGCGCAGATTGTGACGGTACAGAACAAGGCTTCCGACGTTATGTCGGAGCTGCTTGGCGTTCATATCGACCGAAGTTCCGTCATCAATGTTCCAGCCGGGCTGATGGCGAAGGTGCAGCCATACGCGACGTACAAAGACTCTGGTCTTTCATGGCTGCCACTGATACCCGAGTCGTGGTCGGTTGTGCGGAACGGTCGTCTGTTTGCTCAACGGAACGAAACCGGTTTTGCCGAGTTGCCGATCCTTGAAGTCTCTCTTCACACCGGTGTCCGCATTAGGACTTTCGATGTTGCTTCGCGAAAGCAGGTTATGTCGGATCGCTCTGCGTACAAGAGAGCACGTTGCGGTGACTTGGCGTACAACATGATGCGGATGTGGCAGGGCGCCGTGGGCACGGCGCCTGTCGACGGCCTTGTTAGTCCGGCGTATGTTGTCGCGAGACCGTTCGCAGGAACGCACGTCAGGTATTTCGCGCACCTCTACCGCACCGCGATGTACATGCGGGAAGTCGAGGCGTACTCTCGCGGCATTGTTGCAGACCGAAACCGCTTGTATTGGACTGCGTTCAAGCAGATGACCGCACCGTGCCCGCCTGCTCATGAACAGGAAGCTATCGTTCGGTTCTTAGCACATGCTGATCGCCTGATAGTAGAGCTGCTCGGCAGCTACGGGCACCTCGCTGGAGTGGCTCGCTCAGTGGCCGAACGTGAGGCGTCGCTACTCCACGATTTTCGACGTCGGTTGTTTTCGGACGTCATCACCGGCACGCTCGACGTACGTGACGCTGCCGCGTCGCTGCCTGAAGTGGCGGAGATCTTCATGCCCTCTGGCGAGACGCTCGATGAAGAGTCCGAGGCTGCCGAAGCCGCTGAGGAGGAAGCGCTCGCGTGAGGGTGACTCATCTTCCCGAATCGGGTACGATCATTCCCGAAATGGGAACAACACGGGCAGCGCAGCAGGCGAGCGCCGTCGCATCAGCGCTGTTCACGCCCGTCCAGCAGCGGGTCCTTGCACTACTCTTCGGTCAACCTGACCGACGCTTCCAGAGCGCTGAGCTGATCCGGCTCGCTCGCGGCGGAACAGGTGCGGTTCACCGGCAGCTTCAACGACTCGCGAACGCGGGGCTCGTCACTGTCTCGCAGGACGGCAATCAGAAGTATTACGCGGCGCGGAAAGACTCGCCGGTTTTCGCCGAGTTGCACGGCCTTGTCGTGAAGACAGTCGGAGTCGTCGAGCCGCTACGTGCTGCGCTGCGGCCGATCGGGAAGAAGATCTCAGCCGCGTTCGTCTACGGCTCAATCGCCAAAGGGAACGAGCGGCCGGAGAGTGACCTCGATCTTCTGATCATCAGCGAGAAGCTCACCTACCCGGAAGCCTACGAGGCTTTGCAGGACGCGGAGCAGGAGATCGCGAGAACGGTCAACCCGACCGTGATGACGCCATCGGAATGGAAGCGGAAGCGGACTGCCTCCGACTCGTTCGCGAAGCGCATCGCCTCACAACCGAAACTCTTCGTGATCGGAGACGAGCGTGCCCTCGGCTGAACTCGACCGGCTCGTTTCGATCAACCTGCTTTCTCACGAGGCGCCGATTCGCGCCGAGTTCGAGGGTCTTCTCGAAGACGCTGCCGCGACGCTGACCGATTCTCAGAACGGAACGCTTTCACCGGAGAGCCGGTTCCGTCTCGCGTACGGCGCGGTCCATTCGATCGCCCTCGCAGCCCTCCGGTGGCATGGCTACCGACCCCGTAACAACCGACAGGTCGTCTTCCAAGCACTCGCCCACACGTTGCAGGTTCCCGCGCCGGTCTGGCGAATGCTCGCCCGCAGCCACGAGCAGCGCAACCGGCGCGAGTACGAGGGTCGCGGCGAGATCGACGAGCGACTGCTCGCCGACGTGATCGCCGCCGGGACCGACCTCCTCGCGCAAATCCGCCAACTTCCTTTACCCGAGGAGCCGGAGTGAAGACCGACACCAGCGAAGCAGGTCTCGAAGCCCTGATCGTCACCGCCATGACGGGACGCGCCGAGGTTCCGAGCGATGACGAGGTCCTCGACGCCTCGCTGCTCTACGGCGGCACCGGCTGGATTCTCGGGCATTGGAAGGACTACGACCGCGACTACGCCGTTGATCTCAAGCAGCTCGCGGCCTTCGTTGCGGCCACCCAGCCGAAGGTGGCCGACGCACTCGCCCTCGAACACGACTCCCCTAACCGTCAGAAGTTCCTCGCACGGCTGCAAGGGGAGATCACCAAGCGCGGCATCATCGACGTGCTTCGGCACGGCGTGAAGCACGGGCCGCTCCACGTCGACCTGTTCTACGGAACGCCCTCACCCGGCAACGCCAAGGCCGAGGAGAGGTTCGCAGCGAACCGGTTCAGCGTGACGCGGCAGGTCCGGTACAGCAAGGACGAGACGCAGCTCGCGCTCGACCTCGCTCTCTTCATCAACGGACTTCCGGTCGCTACGTTCGAGCTGAAGAACAGCCTCACCAAGCAGACGGTTCAGGATGCCGTCGAGCAGTACCAGAGGGACCGCGACCCGCGAGAACTCCTCTTCCAGTTCGGACGCTGCATCCTCCATTGCGCCGTGGACGACCATGAGGTGCGGTTCTGCACGCACCTCAAGGGCAAGGGGTCGTGGTTCCTGCCGTTCAACAAAGGGTGGAACGACGGCGCGGGGAACCCGCCGAACCCGAACGGCCTCAAGACCGACTACCTGTGGAAAGAGACGCTCACGCCGCGCGGTCTGACGGAGATCATCGAGAACTACGCGCAGGTCGTCGAGAAGAAAGACCCGAAAACCGGGCGGGTCAACCGAGAGCAGATCTTCCCGCGCTACCACCAGCTCGACGTCGTTCGGAAACTGCTCTCGGCTGCGAAGGCCGATGGCGTAGGCAAGCGCTACCTGATTCAGCACTCCGCAGGATCAGGAAAGTCGAACTCGATCGCGTGGCTGGCACACCAGCTCATCGGGCTCACACGCGATGAGAAAGGCGTCTTCGACTCGATCATCGTCATCACCGATCGCATCCTGCTGGACAGGCAGATCCGCGACACGATCAAGCAGTTCGCACAGGTGGGAGCGACGGTCGGTCACGCGGACCATTCCGGCGACCTTCGGCAGTTCATCGCCTCGGGGAAGAAAATCATCATCTCGACGGTGCAGAAGTTCCCCGTCATCCTCAAAGAGATCAACGAAGAGTCTGAGCACCGGAAGCGAACCTTCGCGATCATCATCGACGAGGCCCATTCCAGTCAGGGCGGGAAAGCCTCGGCTGCCGTCAACGAAGCGCTCTCGGTTTCCGGGACGGTGGATGAGGACGAGACGACCGAGGATCGTATCAACCGCATCATGGAGTCGCGGAAGTTCCTGCCGAATGCGAGTTATTTCGCCTTCACGGCGACCCCGAAGAACAAGACGCTGGAGATCTTCGGCGTCCCCTACGACGAGGGCGGCGAGAGGAAACACCGCGCCTTCCACCCGTACACGATGAAGCAGGCGATCGAGGAAGGATTCATTCTCGACGTCCTCCGCTTCTTCACGCGGGTCGAGAGCTACTACAAGCTCGTGAAGACGACGTCGGACGACCCAGAGTTCGACACGAAGCGAGCGAAGAAAAAGCTACGGCGCTACGTCGAGAGCCATGACCACGCCATCCAGCTCAAGGCCGAGATCATGGTCGACCACTTCCACGAGCAGGTCATCGCGCTGAATAAGATCGGCGGGAAAGCCCGCGCGATGGTGGTGACGAGCAGCATCGAGCGGGCCATTCAGTACTACCGCGCGATGAGCGCATACCTGACCGAGAGGAAGAGCCCGTACAAGGCCATCGTCGCTTTCTCAGATACGGAGATCGACGGCCAGAAGGTCACGGAGTCGATGCTGAACGGGTTTCCGTCCAACAAGATCCCGGACAACATCCGCGAGGACCCGTACCGATTCCTCGTGTGCGCCGACAAATTTCAGACCGGCTACGACGAGCCGCTGCTCCACACGATGTACGTCGACAAGCCGCTCTCCGGGATCAAGGCTGTCCAGACCCTTTCACGGCTCAACCGCGCTCGCCCGCAGAAGTACGACGTCTTCGTCCTCGACTTCATGAACGACGCGGCGACGATCGAGGCTGCGTTCGCGGACTACTACCGGACCACGATCCTCAGCGAAGAGACAGACCCGAACAAGCTGCACGACCTCAAGGCGGCGCTCGACGGCTATCAGATCTACTCGATCGACCAGATCGAGGCGCTCGTTGCGTACTACCTCGGCGGGTCCGACCGGGACAAGCTCGACCCGATTCTCGATACCTGCGTGGCAAACTACGTCAGCCAGCTCGATGAAGATGGGCAGGTCGACTTCAAGGGGAAGGCGAAGGCGTTCACTCGCACGTACGGGTTCCTGTCAGCCGTGCTTCCCTACACCAGCGCGGAGTGGGAGAAGTTGTCGATCTTCCTCAACTTCCTCGTCCCGAAGCTGCCAGCACCGAAGGAAGAAGACCTTTCAAAGGGCATCCTCGAAGCGATCGACATGGACAGCTACCGCGTCGAGAAGCAGTCGACGATGCGGATTCAGTTACCTGACGCCGACGCGGAGATCGGCCCCGTGCCGACGAGCGGAGGAGGCCACAAGCCGGAGCCGGAACTCGACCGGCTGTCGAACATCATCCGCACGTTCAACGACCAGTTCGGCAACATCGCGTGGTCGGATCAGGATCGCGTTCACCGGCTGGTGACGCAGGAGATTCCGGCGAAGGTCGCGGCGGACGTGGCATACCAGAACGCGGTGAAGAACTCGGATAAGCAGAACGCGAAGATCGAGCACGACAAAGCGCTGCTGCGGGCCGTCACCTCGCTGCTGAAGGACGACACCCAGTTTTTCAAGGAGTTCAGCGACAACGACTCGTTCCGGCGCTGGGTCACTGACACCGTCTTCTCGATCACGTACGACAAGACTGCTGGACCACCTCCGTAGGCACCGGCGCTTGCGCCGAGACCCGAGATGGTGGAGAAAGGCCAGCGGACTGGTGACTCCGTTGCTCGTTTGGCTGTTTCGACCGCAGTCGGTGCCAAAGGTGCTGCATGTCGGACTTCGTAGACCCTCGCGATCACCCGCAGCCTCCAGCGGTTCGCAGGCTCCCGTCGACCGAGTTGGACGCTCTGGAGGAGTTGTCAAAGCTCTGCCGGTCAGGACGTCTGTACGCGGTCGAGCAGTGGATCAAGGAAGGCAAGCCGCTCTACGCCGAGAACTACTCGCGAGGACGCGGGCGAAGGGTTCAAAGCGCGCTCTCCGTCGCGATCGAGACGAAGCAGGTCGACCTCGCGTTGCTCCTGCTCTGCAACGGCTTTCCACCCGACGCCGGTGGTGAGTCTCTTCTCGACGACGCGGTCCGTGATCGGCAAGAGGATTTCGTCGAACTGCTCATGAAGTGGGGCGCCGATCCGTTGCGCCTGAATCCATACGACGTCCTCGACAGCTACGACGCCGACCTGTACGAGCGCTTCTGGACCCTCGGATTGGATTTCGCCCGCAACCACGCCCTCGCCCGGATGCTCGCTGGCCAGTCATCGAATCGTCCCGCGTATGGATGGGCGCGGCGGCACAACACTGAGCCGAAGGTAGCGAGGGAGCTGGCCATCGCTCTCGTCCACGCGGTGGCCGAGAACCGCGAAAGAGCCGTAGCCCTGCTCGTCTGGGCTGGAGCAGATCCTCGAAGGCCAGCCCCAGACTTGCGATACATGCGAGCCGACGAGGATGAGCCCGACGAGGACTGTTTGACCGCCATCGAGTACGCGGTGATGTACGGCTACGGCCATCTGCTCAAGACACTCAAGCCGCACCCGACTCGCGACAACTTCGAGAGGCTCTGGGCGTGGGTCTGCGATGAAACCGCGATCGACTACCTCGGGAAGCTCGCGCGCCCCGAGGACTGGTCGGCCGTCCTTACCCGCAATCTGGACCACGCTCTTTCCCGGTACTCAGGCGACGCGTCCCGGAAGTGCGTCGAGAAGCTGACGGTCTCGTACGGCGCTCGGCTCACGGCGATGACACCTGAACGCATCGCTCAGTTCCGGCGCGACGTCGTCCGGTCGGATAACGAATCGGGCTGCCGGTGGGTCCTGCGATGGATGAGTTACGAGGAGACATGCGAGCCATCTGTGTTCGCCGAGCTGACACGGACTCCATCCGTTCGTGCGAAGCTGAACTCCCTTCACATCCGAGACGCACGATACCGGTACTAACCGCGTGGAGGCGACGATGTACGCCAGATACGAGCAACTGACGCGTCAAGAGCTTTACGAGCAGATCTGGTCGGTTCCGGCGACGAAGCTGAGCGAGCGGTTTGGCCTTTCCGGGCGTGGTCTCGCGAAGCTGTGCGAGCGGCACGAGATCCCCGTTCCCGATCGGGGATGGTGGGCGAAGAAGGCGGCCGGTCAAGATGTGAAGCAGTTGCCGCTGCCGAAGCCAAGCAATCCGTATTTGGACCGGATCGAAGTAAGGGTGCGCGAAGACTGGCGTACCTACGTCAGCGAGGATGAGCTGAAGTGGTTCGAGCAGCAGATCGCGGCAGAGCCGAGCCGTCCACCGCTCATCGTTCGCGAAGAAGACGATTCGCGTCACCCGCTGATCGTCCGCGCTCGGCGCGAGCGGAAGGACAGCGCTCCTGCTCCGCTCCACTTCGCTCTCGACGTCAGCAAGGAGCAGCGACCTCGCGCGCTACGGCTTGCGGCTGCCATTGTTGAGGGATGCGAGCAGAGGGATTACTCGTTCGCGCCCGGTCCCGATGCTGCGACCGGTGAGGCCACAGTCGTCATCCTCGGCCAGCACATTGGGGTGGCGGTCGTGGAGCCGTATGCGAAGGTCCCACACGTTCTCACGAAGGCCGAGGCAAGGGAGAAGGCGGTCGGGCGCGGCTGGGGCATCCCTGATTTCGACTCGGTCAGGAGTGGGACTCTGGCCATCGCGCTCACCCACTCGGCCGACGGCGAGCGCCGGACGTTCAGCGCGAAGTCCGACCAGCCGCTGGAGGCCACGCTTCCGGAGTTCTTTAAAGCTCTGCCGAAGATCGCGCTGCGCATGAAGGCTGACAAGAACTGGCACGCCGAACAGGAACGCATTCGAAAGGAGGAAGCCGATCGCCGTGCCGAATTGGAGCGCCTCCGTCGGGAAGAACAGGCCCGGCTTGCGGCCGAGAAGCGGCGGCGGAACGAACTCCTTCGCGCGAGTGCTTCGCTTCGCCGGTCGAACGACATCCTCGCACTCGTGACCGCCGTCGAGGCGGCTGCTGAAGAGCGGGGGCTTCTCGACAAAATAGCCGCGTGGGCGCGCTATGCGCAGACCGTAGCGAACGACCTGAACCCCGTCGATCCGATTCTCGTCGCGGAGACACACGTTTCGCAGCGGACCCCGAGCAAATAAACGACGAGATCACCTCCAAGTTGATTCGGAGCGGCGGCGTTCCGAGAGCTTGGACGACCTACGAGCACGCAGGAGATAGGTGCTGCGCTTCGATTTTCCGCCCTATGCTCCGTCGACAAGTAACTTCGCCGCACCCAGCAGGCCGGTCGTGATCTGCTCGTAGCGCGAAGTAGGCGGGGCACCGGAGAACTGTCCGCGAAGAAAAGCAGCAGGGTGTCTTTCCCGAGGCGCCAAAGGGGTGTTCCCGATCACGCGCTTCTCGAACTTCTCTTGGCTGAATCGACTACGGTGCGCGATCGCATTCCGAATAGCATGCGCGCGACCGATCAGATCTCGCTGCGTCATTGACAACGAAGAGAACGGGCGACCCCCACGGAGGAACGTCTGGGCCCGTTCCAGAGTGTTCTCGATAGGAAGCCAGTCTACGTATCTTTTCGGGCCAAAACCGATTAGGAGTTCTCGTGCGATGGGATAGGACCTGATCGACACGCGCGGTTGCGAGCGTCGCCTTTTCGTCGATCGCGGATCGCTGATCAGCAGCGTCATGAAGAGGTCTTCGATGAACACCTCGAATGAGGTGAAGCTGCTCAGGAAGAGACTTTCATGGAGTTGCTCGGACACTCTTACCGGAAGCGCACCTGTCAGAACCAACGGTTCAACTCGGCCGCGAGTCTGGTTGAGCGAGTTGAACCGCGTCAGCAGTTTTTGAAAAAGCTCACTTGGCTCTGGCACGTTTGACTTGCTCGTTCAAGAACCGCAGTCGTGTCTCGCGTGCCGGGTGGTGGTTCGTCGCACCTCGTAGCACTTCTGCGACATCGTCAGGCACGCTGCCCGTCTCGATCAACTCTGAAGCTCGCCTTACTGCCTCTGCCGCGCCTCGGGGAGCCGTCTTGGCCTTCATTCTGGTCAAGGAGGAACCGAGCCCGAACAGCAGGTCGTAGTAGAACGTGAAGAGCGTGTGAAACAGCGGCTTGCGACGAAACTGGGAAGATGGCAGGTCCTTCCCGAGCTGGAGAGCAATAGCGTCAAACACGGCGCGGAAACGGTTCGCAACCTCTCCTGACTTCGGAAAATGGTCATCGAACAGCTCGTACACTTCGTGGATCAGTTTCAAGTCCTTACCATGCACGCCGTTCATCATGGTCAGGATCATGTCGCCCGTCTCCTCGACCTCCAGCATGCGGGCTATGTCGGTCTCGTTGAATACTCGCCAGTCGCGCCACCGATCAAGTTGCTCATAGGCGAGCTGGTAGCAGATGGTCTTGAAGGCACCGAAAAACTCGGCGTTCAGTAGCTCTTGGTTGTTCAGCTTGAACCCTGTCGAGTTCATACGACCGAAAATTTGGAGGACCTCCCGATCCTCTGCGTCATGGGGAAGGACGTGCACGCTGAGTTCGTAATTCAGGATCGCGACACGTACCTCCTTGGAGAGCTGAGAGAAGTTCAATCCGGAGATCGCCGGGTTGTGAACACGCTCAACGACGAAGGCATCACGCTCACCGTCGAAGTCCTTGAGGGACTGGGGTTCTACGAAGGAGATGAGCGTCCGTAGTCGCTGCTGACCGTCCACAACTTCTCGTTCAGGTTCCAGAGAGGTGGGGTTCGTCCTTTCCCGCAGGAAGATGATCGGCATGGGTATGCCGCGCACGACCGTGTCGATGAGAAGCGATTTTGCCTTGCGGGGCCAGACGGGCCGTCGCTGAAACGCGGGGCTCAGGATGAGCGAACCGACGCGATTCCACGTCAAGAAATCCGAGACCTTGAACACTCGCGGGATGCTGATCACGGTCGAATTCTGCACTGAAACCGACCCGAGCGTTACGGGAGGCGCCTGATCTGTGGAGTACGACGCGTACTCCGGCCGGGTCTCCGCAGCACGTCATATGGCCAAACGAGGTTCTGAACGACCCATGTCACTTCGCCGAAAATACGTCTTTTCGGCAAAGTGGCAGTAGAATGGTCCTCGCCCGCCGAGGAGGATCATGGCCAAGCTCAAACTCGTCCAGCCGGAGAAATCGGCAAAGTTCCAGCCGCCACGTCGGAAGGCGAACAGCGAGACCCGCTCGCGGGAGTACCTCACCGTGCCCGAGGTCCGGAAGCTCCGGGACGGCGCGCGGTCAACCGGCCGGAACCCTCACCGCGACGGCCTGCTTGTCCTGATGCTCTTCCGTCACGGCTTGAGGGTCACCGAAGAGGCATCGCTCACGTGGGACGACATCCACTTCGATGACGGCACCATGTTCGTCCGCCGGGCAAAGAACGGCCGGGAGTCCCGGCACTTCATGGAGGGGGACGAGATCCGGGAGCTGAAGAAGCTCAAGCGCGAGTCGGCCTCGTCCCGCTTCGTCTTCTGCTCTGAGCGCGGAGGGCCGCTCTCGAACCGGTCGATCCACCACATCGTTAAGAAGGCTGGCGAGGAAGCCGGTCTCCCCTTCCCCGTTCACCCGCACATGCTCCGGCACGCGAAGGGTTACCAGCTCGCCCAAAACGGCGCCGACACCCGAGCGATTCAGGGTTACCTTGGCCACCGCGACATCAAGAGCACGGTGATCTACACCGAGTTGGACCCGAACCGGTTCAAGGGCTTCGGTAAGGACCTTTAGTCGGACAGCATCGGGCGCCTCGGCGCCGACAACTTCCCCTCCTTCTCAAGGAAGGTCCTGACGCGCTCGTCGGTGAGTGCGCCCTCGCCGCTCGCTTGCGGGTTGCGCTCGATCTCCACATCCCACACCGCCCGCACGAGCGCCTCGATCTCGGTCAAGCAGTTCGGGTCCACCGCCCGATAGGACTCTGTCAGCGAGGCAGCCGCAGAGGTGTACGGCAACAGCCACGACCCGAAGTAGTGCCATACCGCGTCGGCTTCCACGACCTCTTTGCGAAGCAGAAAGCCGAGGGTCTCGAAGAAGTTCAGGACGTCCCTGACTGCCTCGGCTTCGAGCGGGTCGCTCTGCCTGTCGAGGAGGTCCGCTGCCGCCTGTCGGCGGGTCTCGCGGAACTCTGCGGAGTCCCAGCGCGCGTCCATCGTCCCGAGCACGTCGAGCCCTCGGGAGAATCTCGCTCGTCGCCACTCGGCGATCTGCATTCCGACCGAGACCACGATGGCGAGCGCGGCGACCACAACCGACAACGCTTCAATCTCCATGCACTCAGTGTCGGTGAAGGAGGATGGCATCGCG
Source organism: Thermoanaerobaculia bacterium (assembly GCA_049298815.1). Classification (GTDB taxonomy): domain Bacteria; phylum Acidobacteriota; class Thermoanaerobaculia; order Gp7-AA8; family Gp7-AA8; genus JBAQWH01. The sequence continues at coordinate 36,312 of JBAQWH010000652.1, forward strand.
GTATGCACCCTCTCGCAGCCGTGTGATGCACCGGCCGACGCGACCGCTCTCCTGTGACAGCACGGAACTTCCAAACGGTGGAGGGCGCAACGCACCCACCGGCGGCGAAGTGCCACGCACGCCGAGGCTTCCGCAGGTGCGCCGCTGATGGAGCGAGGCGAAATGTTGTCCCTATTCGCCAAATAGCGGCAGCGAGCGACGGCGAGACGAGTCACGTTCGGCGCAGACGTCAGGCCCCCAAAGGGAAACCAGTTTGTCGGAGAACTTCACCACCTGAAACCGGACCTCCGGACGGTAGAACTGGATACCCCTTTCGTCGCGATAGCTCACGTAAGCAGTCCCCACTCTTACTCCGCCCTCCCAAGCCGAAGGAAGAATGGAATCGTCCTCCCACAGCCACGGTCGTGTGACACCACCGATCACTCGCAGCAACGAGAACGACCCGTCCCGCATACGGTGCCATTCTGTCAGTTCGCACTTCCAGCAGTCGAGTGCTCGCAGGCGCAGCAGCATCGCAGACTTGCTGACGGAGTACTCGTCAGCGAGGGCCTGCAGGGTCTCGACCGAGACGGGGCGATCCTTCGCACTCTTCTTGAGACTGCGCGCGGGCATCAGCAGCTCGCTCGCACCGACGTCGCAGAGCCGCTCTTCATCTGGAAACACGTCGTGCGGTCTAAATTTGATCTCGGGAACTAGCTCGTAGAAAAACGTGTGACAGATCTCGTGCGCCAGCGTAAAGCGGCGACGATTCTCCGATGCGCTCGGATCAATCAAGATGCGAAAGCCGTCGGCGAACGAGTTGCCGAGCGGCTCCAACGCCCCGGCGACGCCGGGTCGAGCCACCTTGTCAGTAGACCTGACATTTCGCGTTTTTAGAAGGAACTGCAGACGCGCGTCTCGCGGTCCCCGCCTAGGGTAAGGCCTAGACGCCCTTCGTACGAGATCGCACATCACCCGCTCTGCTGAGAGATTAGCCCGTCCGGCTCGTGCGATGAACTTCTCGACGAGCTCACTCCGCGACGACAGTCTAGAAGAGCTTCCCACTCGGTCCGCCTTTCGTTGTCACCTTCTGGTAGGCGCGATCCCAATCAGCTTCTTTCATCGCCGCTGTGTACGTCTTCTGCGAGACCTCCGAGTGCTTTCTCGCCGCGCCGAAGCTGCGGCGCCAGTCGTCCCTCAGGCCGATCGCGGTCTTGGCATCCAGATCGGATCCGAGTTCCACCCACCGGCGCCATGAAGCATTGCTCTCGACCCAGACCGGATCGGTTTCGACCGATTCGCCGAGCAGGTAGCCGACACTCACATCGAGGAGGACGCTCATTCGGCGAAGCAACCGGGCGCTCGGATTTGTGACGGCAAACGGCTCGTGCATGAGTCGCTGCAGATACCCCAGACTGACCCCGAGGTCGTCTGCAAACTGGCTGTAGTCTCCGGACCAGTCGTTGATGAGCTTCGTCAGCCGAGGACCGAACGAGTCGTCATTCATCCCTCGGTACAGCGCGCGGTGCCGGAAGTGAAGACGTCGCAACTGCGTGAGACCCTCCGTGAGAGCTGCACGATCGATCGTGACGCCGATGTCGAGGTTACCTTCATATTGGATGTCGTGGCTGTGGATGAATGAACCCAACATCATCCGCGACAATCCACGCTTCGGAATCAGCCGCACGGCAGGAAGGCCCGCTTGAGTAATGATCTCGTTCTCCTGGCCGACGCCATAACTGTTCGCCGCGCAAAAGATGATCACGCCGTCGAACGTGGAGGCTCGAGAGCGGTCGGTCAGGTAGACCAAGTCCGCGTCGAGATCGGGATTGTCGCGAGGGTGCGTGAAGTTCCCAGGCCAGTAGATCGAGAATGGCCGCGAGCTGAATTCAGTACTGCTCGCTACATCCTGAACCTGACCCACGACGCGCCGGAGTTCAGCATCGGCTCGCGGCGACAGTCCCGTCAGCGGCGACGCCAAGTAGAGGAGGATCTCTGGCGCGAGACGGTCGGTCTCGTTGAGGATGTCGCCGACCCTGAGTCCAAGCGCCTCGAACAGCTTACGCAGCTCAGGTTCAGACGGTTCTGCGACTCGGGTCATTAACTTAGAAATTCGCGATTGCTTCACGCCGGACCACGCCTCAAGTTGCGTCTGGGTGTAGTTGCGGTAGTGAATCAACTGCAAAAGACGCCCTAAGGCGTACTCGACCTGCTCCCTGCTCAGTGCGCGCATGTGAACCTCCACGCAGCCACGATAGGGCAACCTTGGGGTTCCAGCCTGAATTCCGGTGGAATACTATGTCGCTTCTACTATTCCATCGTAAGTTACTGACAACATAGAATGTTATGGCACCAGCATTCAACACCAACCCGCTTAGAATGATTACTGTACACGCAGGAGACGACCATGATCAGACTGAACCTCCGCCGCGTGCTCACCCTCGACGTCAAGTCACCCACGCCTCTTGAGCTTGCATCGCTTGCTGTCGTGCTTGCCTTCGTGGCAATCGTGGCCGCCCTGGCGTTCTAGAGCGTTAACGAATGGAACGAAATGGTTCGCGAAACTGCGAGGTCGCGACGGCAAGCGGCGTTCCCGCCGCATTGCGCGGGCCGGGAGTGACATCAGCGTCCCACCCGACTAATCTCGCCATTCTTTTTGTGACGCCATGATGCGAGCGACAGAGACGGGAGACCTTTCGCGAACTTCGTTCTTCCGTCGAAGGGCGCCTCGAATGGCTGCTCTGTCGGAGTGGCGAGCCGCACTCCCCGAAGTGGCTGCTGCGAGCTACTCCGGCTCGCTCACCTCCCCTTGTCCCGCGGCGTCCGGAAACGAGCGACGGCTGATCGGATCGTCGCCTGTTGACGCACAGAACGGTAGGGGCAACATCCTGCCTCCCCGAACGCCCGCGTAGGGCCGACCCTGAAACACTCACCGGTGGGTTAAACCAGCTCGCGCAGAACGCCGACGCGCGGGCTATTCAGGCGTTACTTCCTGATCGCATGGATGGTGATAGAGCACCATCATGTGGTTCGCGGCGTTCGCCGTAATCATCACAACTATTGTCCGACGAGACCGCCGGGAGATCACGACGCGACCGTGGAGCCACCGAGATGCGATGCCTTTCGAGCGCTCGCCTCCACTGGCTGTAGAACGTTCGAGCTAAGCGCGTGGCAATTCGCCGTCGCAGGTCTCCCCGCTGTCGCGGACGCCCGAGGATCGGCTTGTTTCACACGCGCCGGGAGCCGCACAGTGAACTCACGATGGGCGAGACTTCCGCTGCTGCTCTACACGATGCTGGAACACCGCCCGGTGCTTGCGTTCACGCTGAGAATTCAGCATCTTCCGCGAGGCGAGGATATGAAGAACGACGAGGAGTTGCTGGCGCTCAGCGCGTATCGCGATCTCTGGATGGACTGGCGGTCGGGTGTGCTGACGCTCGCTGAAGCCGCATTCCTCGCGCGCCGGTGTGAATTCGAGACTCGGCTCATCGACCTCGGCGTGCCGCGCTGGCTGCGACCTGTCGCAGCTTGGCTCTTCGACTACCTCTTCGAAGACGACGCCATCGCCGGGACCTAACGTTGGGCCGGTGTCGATCCCGGTGCAGCTCGTACGTACCAGAAGCGCACCGGGACGACGGCGTCATCGCCGTCGTCCCTCATGGTTCACGATCGTGTTGGCGACACTCGTGAAGATCGCAGCCGGGTGACGGGTAACAACGACAGACTCGCTGAACAAGCTAGTCCACCACATCCACGAGACGATGATCAGGATCGTCTACAGGACGCGCTGGTGCATGAACCTGCACAAGGAGGACCTCAGCGTCGTCCTCGACGGCATTGATCGCCACAGCGGCTCAGAACGCGCCGGTAGGAACCGACCCACAGGCTCGCGGTGGCGTGGGCCTCGTGGAATGTAGCGGCAGAGCTTGGGCGACTGGCGTTACACGCGCGCTGTGCGCCGACCAAGCAGAAATGCAAGGATCACCGCCACTCCCGCGATACCGGCCGACACATAGACGCGTCCGCGCCGATCGCCCGGATCCACGCCTGCCATAACAGACTTACCGGCCTTGAGGGCTTCGCCCAGAAGATTGGGAAGCGCGAGAACAACATACAGTGCGAAGGCACCTAGGTAGACGAACCCGACCTGAGCCCAAAACCACGTGGAGTGATCCGGGGGCGAAGGTACGAACGGCCGACTATTGCCGTACCACAGATGGTGCCCGACTTCACGAACGGTCTCTCCCGCACCTTCCGGTATAAATAGAGCTGGCCCCGGATAGAGCATCGCCAGTACCAATGAAATCGTCCCCGCGAGGAACAAAAAGCGAAGACGTCCGAGGTGAGTACCTAGTATGGACGCAACCGCGTCCTTCATCGTGTAGGGAGACGGTTCGAACTTCTTGAGCGCAAATACGGTCAGAACCAGCCCGGCAAGCAAGGCACTCGAAATACCGACGAACTTTGCGACAAATATTAGCTCAGACATGGACACTCCTAGCTATGATCTGCTGAGGCCAGCTCCTAATGTGGGGACTGAGCTTTCAAAGAGGACTTGCTTTACGAGCCCGATAACTCCTGTTACGGCGAGAGATTGAGCAGGAGCTACAACCAAGGCGAACAGCCACGTCGCCGGTGTCATTATGTCCGGCATCATGCCGCGCTCCAGAATCAGCCACGTCACCCCTCCTATGAGAAGCGCGGCTATACCGAGCACTAAGCAGACGCCTGAAACCATAGCCAAGAAGCCAAACCGTTCGAGCGTGCTTCGCGCGGGGAGAGCAGCGATCAGAAAAAGAACTAAGCCGAAAAGCAGCTTGGCTGGCGCCATAACGAGATACGGATACGTCGGAATGCGTACGTCAGCACGCACCATCGCGGCTAGGTAGCGCGTGCCGTCTACCCCAGTGGCGAAGCTCACACACGCGACAACCAGCAGCACGGTGACTAGCAGGACACGGGTCCTGCTTGCATGAGAGCCTGACATCGAAGGATCTCCTTTCATCGCGTTGGACAAACTCACACGGTTTCAGCCGCCCAACGGCTCTGCGGTTCAGCGGCTTCGACCCGCGCGCAGAGCATGATGACGCCTATTCTAATTGCTAATTGGCGAACCGCCCAGACAAGCCGGTGGTCCCACAGCGTCATTCCGGCAATCGGGCCATCTAAAGACATCATCGAAAAGCGTCGTCGATGTCGCCGAGTTCTTCCCAGCCGTCACTCTTGAGACGACGGATCTTCGGAGCGCCACCCTTCAGCCACGAGCCGAGGAGCACGTCGCGTGCGTGGTATCGCCGCTTCACTGCACGCAGGCGTTCGAGGTCCTCGTCAGTCGGCATCGGCGCGCTGCCACCCTTGATCTGGATCAGGATGATCTCGAAGTTGTCCCCGCGCTTGCCGCACCCGCTGACCACCCGATGGTCTTTGCGGATCGCCATCAGGTCGACGATGCCGACCGACTCCGCACCGGACTCGCCGCAGAACGTCACGAGCTGCCATTTCGTACGCGATACGGCCTCGGTGATCCGTTTCTTCACCAACGTGACGGCCCACCGCGCCGTGCGTGCGGCCTTCTGCTGTGCGGCGATCCAGCCGATCGGAGTCACGAGCGGCATGATACCGGGGCTGATCGGACGCCCGACAAAGGAATGTAATTTCGAAACCCAGAAGGTGGAAGGCTGGGATGTTAGGCGCCGTTGAGGTGCTATCGAACAGCGCGCCGCTACGGGTGCTCGATCAGTATCGGTCCCTCCGGGACGAACGGCTTACCGTACGCTTTCCTCTTCCCGAAGCCGGTAAAATGCGAGACAGGAATGTGGTCGTTCCGGGGGAGCATGCGGAGGTCTTCGACCTCCCAGAACACCGCCCACCAGCCGTCGTTGTCGGAGACGTGCGTTGCGGTCGAAGGCGGTCGGTACCGCATACCGGCAGGGTGCGCCCCTCCGCTGCTCTCAACGTGGGCGACGTATCTAGCGACCCATGATGCCACCAGCGCCGCGTCGTCGTGGGATGCGTAGATGTACACGTCGACAGGGAGACCCGCTCGAAGATCATCGAGTTCCCGGAACACCTGCCATGCTCGGCTGCCGAACGCGACGCGGCCCTCCCTCTCCGCAACTAACCGGCCATCATCGAGGTATACGCGAGGCACGGGTGCGAGAAGCGCGACGTTACGTGCTGTTTCGATCATGTGAACCCCCGGAGGCTCCTACGCTACGGTGGCTGCGACGTCGTCAGCCATGATCGTGGTGACCAGCAACCCGTTCGCGTGCGGAACCGTGTACTCGTACGTCGTCACACGCAGGTGCTCCCGCGCGGGCGACCAAGCCTCGATGACGATGGCGTTACCACCCAAGGCCTCGGGACCTTCTTTTCCCGGCCGCACGACGATCCGCGTGACTAGGAACAGGTCCGTACGCCATGCGGACAATTCGGCGTTCACGACCTCGTTGGCGGTCAGCGTCACCCTCTCACCGTTCGAAGTAGTGCCCTTCACCTCGACGCGAACCTCCAGACCGTTCTTGACGCACCGGTAGTCGTACGGCTTCGTCTCAGCCGTCCTCTCCGCTTCGAAACCCTGCTTCACGTAGTGCTCATACGCTAGCGCCATCGCCCGCTCCTCGACAGCCCTGCGAACAGCTACGTCTGGCTGTCGACCGGCGCGTCTCGCGAACACCTTCGGGGCCGGTTCAGGTGCGACTGCTGGAGGCTCGGCAAGGTTCGGTGCCGCGTGGTTCCCTTCTGGCCACAGCGCGTTGAAGGCATACGTCAACTCGTCGACTAGAAGCTCACCGCGAGCGGGGTCGAAGAACTCGCTCCACACCTCGCGGTCCGTTTTGGAGACCGCAGGCATCCCGGCACCCTCCACCGTGGGGTCAAGGTGGCGGAAGTTCATCACCTTCGCGTACGTGCTCTCGACGGCTCGGCCAATGCGAACGGCCGTCGCTGCGATCGGCGAGTTCGGTGCCACCGAGACCTCGCCATGCTTGGTTCGCTCGTAAACCAACAACGCCGCGATGTCTTCTTCGCGGGTCCAGTCACGGCCCGTCCTCTGCCACAGTGCTTCGAGACGACGGCCTTCGGCATCGCCCAGCTCGTAGTTCGTCTCGCTCGCCATCTTCAGGATGCGCAGGCTGCTCGCAACGGGATCGCGCAGCAGCCACTCACGCTTCACGACCTGCTTGCTGTTGGAGACGGCCTCGACCTTCACACTCACTCGAAGGTCCAGATCAGCGCCACCGTCGCTCTTCCAGAGCTGAACCGATACCTCGTCTTCTGGTCGCAGTCTCGGCGGCTCGGTGATCGTCCCGCTGGCCATCACTCCTGCATTGCCTCGCTTCTTGCCTGCTGAGCGCCAGAAGTAGACGCGGTCGCCAACGTGCATCCGGTCGGCCAGATGCTTTTGCCTGACGGTCCACAGAACATCGGCACCGGGCTTCAGGTAGGCATCGAGATCGAAGTCGTCTGGGTTGCCCTGAAAGATCCACGCGTTCATGCAGTAGAACCTTGCACCATTGCGATGCGCTCCGCAACGACCGGCAGCATGACTCGGGAGTTACCTTCTCACCGCGTCGATGAAGTCGCAGAACTCCTTCTGGATGGCGTTGCTGGGCGCCAGCATCCCGCTTCCGAGTTGAACAACGAGCTGAACTCGCACTCCGCTGCCGGAGCCCGTGATCGTGATGTTGAACGGGATGGTCTTCCCGCTTCCAATCACGCCTTGATTTGCGGAGATGACCCCGGCCTCTCGGCTCGAACTGACGACCTGCCATCCTCCCCCAGCCATCTGAGCGATGAGAACGTCGAAGGCTTGCGTGCGCGTCGTTCCTGTTACGTCAGCGAAGGTCGTGAACTTGTAGCCGACAACGAAGCTCCCACCCTTCAGGAAGTTCTTCACGCAGGGATCATCGGTCGAGCGCCCGATCGCCGTCGCGTCCTGTTGCTTTTCGGCAGCTTCCTGCTGACGCTCCTCTTCCTCACTCTCGCGCGTCACCGCGCTTTTCAACCGACTCTTCACACGCGACATGCGTCCCGGTTGTGCCGCTGGAGCAGTCTCTTCGTTCGTAGGGGTTGGAGTTAGGGCTGCTGACGGTGACGGCGAAGGTCGTGACGCCGGTGCGGCCCACGCGAGCATGGCCTCGATGACATCGTCCGGCACTTTGTTCTTCTTCAGAGCGACAAGCCCTCCAGTGGTCGTGTCGAACTCTGCGGCGCTAGCACCTCGGATCTTCTTGATGACCAACTCGGGTCCGAGACCTGCCTCGATCAGCGCGATGACGTCCGCGTTGGTCATCTGTTGCTCGATCGGGGCAGTGGAGTCCTGAGACATGGTTGATACAGCGCACAGGCATAGCAGCAGTGCAAGCACGACGTGTCGCATTAAAAGATCCCCTCCCTCGAATGTACGTAGGGTCGATATCCTCGTCGCTCCGCGCTGTGCTCCGGCTCACTCATGAACGGGCTACTCCCCCGCTGGGGTGACGACGTTCTCGTTCCGTTCGGCACGAGACGGTGGCGACTGGGACCACGATCCCGAGCCGGATCTCGACGATGTATCTGAAGGCCCCGAATGGTTTGTCGAGTGCGGTGAGTGCGGCCACGAGATCGAGTTCGGCTGGTCCGCGCCGGGTCGGGGCGGTCGTCTCTGCCCAGTCGAGCGCAGTGACGTTGACCCGTCCGCGACGTGGCCAGAGCCCCGCTTCACGGCGGACTGGGAGCGGCGGCGATGGGTGCTCGGAACTGATTCCGGGACCGACGGCTGACGCCGTCCAGCCTCGACAGAGACGGCACACCCGCGATGGCGTTCGCCACCTCGACTACGAGCGACTCGAACCTCTTCATTCGGTTCTTCGTCTTCGATCGGAAGAGCGCCTTTCCGTCGTCGAGGTAGAGCGTGCCCTGAAGCCATCGAGCTTCGGTTCGAACACCCACTCCGGGCCGACCGGAATGGTCTTTCGGAACACGGGGACGACCGGCTCGATGATCGGCAACATCACCGACCGGGAGGTTCAACCGCTGTGCCCGATGGCGTGATCGCTGTCACGCTCCCTCAACTTTTCTACGTTGCGGCGGACCCTCTAAGGAAAAAGTTCCCTTATTGAGATGTGAGAGGGAACTGCTCGCTGAAGGGCTCCCTATGGAGGAATCAAATGCAAACTGAAGTCGGCAGGTGTCGGCGCGGCGGGCGGCAGCTTCCGCTGCCGCGCCTCGGGACGGCTCACAGAGGGGGCCGTCGATGATCAAGGACTTCCGGCTGAAGGCCGGGTACTTCGAGAACTTCAAGGTCAGGAAGCTCCACAGGCAACTCGGCGACGCGGGTCTGCTCGCGCACCTCACGCTGCTGGTGCACACCGCCGAGAACAAGCAGTCAGGTGACCTTGGAAAGGTGAGCGACGCAGACATCGAGTTGATGGGCGAGTGGGACTATGACAATCGCGCCGGGCAGTTCGCGAAGTCACTCTTTGCTGCGCGCTTGCTGGATCGACGGGAAGACGGAAAGGTCACCGTTCACGACTGGGCGGAACACAACCCCTATGTGTCGACGGGGAAGAGCCGCCGCAAGAAGAGCGCGAAGCCGGAGCAGGTCGACTTCCGAGTCGCCACCTCCTTTCGGAGGAACTTGAAGATCCGGCAGCTCGAAAAGGAACATGGTCCCGCTGGTGTCGTTTCTCTCGTGCGGTTGTGGGCGCATGCCGCCATTCATCGGACGAAGGGCGATCTGGTTCGCATGACGTACGCCGACATCGCGCTCGCGGCGGGCTGGTCCGGCGAGTACGACGCCGACTTCGTCCGGTCGCTCGTCCGCATCGGTCTTCTCGATGCCACCGGCTCCGACGATGACAAGAGCGTGAAGGCCGCGATGAGCTGCTTCGATGGCGACGATGATCCGGATGCCGTTGGCCTTGTCGGACTGGCGTTCGCGATTCATGACTGGGAGGAGTGGAACGGCTACCGCTACGGCGCCGAAGCCCGCTCGGCCCAAGCTCGTGAGGCTGCGAAGGCGAGATGGAAATCGGAGGACGCTAACGATTCGATCGAGACCGCAACGCAGAAGGCCAACGAGGTCAAGCCGATCGAGCAGCCGAAGGGTGTGCCAGCCTCGGTGTTGTACGCGCCGCCGCCTATGCCCGCTGAGTTTCAGCGGTTCATGCCGTCGGACCCGATCTCCACGATAACGGTGGAGGCGAGTGAGGAGCTGAAGCGACGCACTGCGCCGGGAGGCGGCACGGTGCTAAGTGGGAACGCGTTCACGAAGAGGTAGTACACGCTGCCGCCGCCATCGGATGAATTCACCGGTGGCGGCGGCATTGCTCGACTTCGAAATCAGCATTGCCCCGTCTCCGTCTCCGTCTCCGTCTCCGTCTCCGATACCACCACCGTCACCGCCTCCGTGTCCCTCGCCGACACCATCTCCGTCTTAACTTCCATTGCCGTCTACCTCCCCCCAGCCAGAACCCTTTGCCCTCCTCATCCACAAAACAACCATCACCCCTCACTCCCGACACCACAGCCCCCTTCCTCCACCTCCTCTCCTTTAGTCCTCCAGCCCGTGAACCTCGACCTGCTGAAACTCAGGAAGTTGTCTCTGTGGGGTCTTAGGAAAGAGTTGTTTCTCTTTGGTGGACTTCTTCGGGAACTGTGCGTCTCACTCATTTGACCGATGGAAAGCACGTTGACCTCGGCGGGATGGGGATGAAGTGGAAGTTGTCGGTGAAGAGATGTGAGTCCTCGGCGTATCGAGAGAGAGGTCGGGAGGAAGAGATAGCCTTCGCGTAAAGGGGTGAACCGTTCGGTGACTCCACCTCTCGGAGGAGGATCTTGTCGGCGGCTCCGTCGAGATTCACACGTGGCGCGGTACGACGCCGCTCGCGCGGCGACTCGACGTCCCGCAAAGCTGCCGCCGAGTCCTTCCCGGCGAGCTTCGCGCGTACTTCGTGTCGCGCCGGGCGTTCCGCCTTCGGGGGTATTGTTACGGCTGGAGTCTCGCGCTGGGCCCGTCCGGAGAAGAGCGACAGGGTGAGGCTTCTCATGACGATGATCGTAATCACCGCCATGATTCTCACGAGAGCCCTCGCCTATGGCGCCCAATCCGGAAGCGATGATGTAGAAGCCGATCATTCGGATGAGGAAATCACGCGTTGATCTACCGAATGAACGACAGTCACTCTCTGCACAAACCCGCTACTTCATCGGTATCACGCACGTCGGCGCCAGTACGAGGACGAACATCTTCGCGGTGATCACGAGGCTCGTCATGGGGATCAACGTGAGGCTGAACACCTCAAAGGGGAAGGATGAATGGCTCTTGGCGCCAATGGCGCGTCCCAGAACACGCCTGACGCCCGTGACGTCAGGGACGATGCGGCGGCCGTACGCATCGTCGTTCATGCTCTACCGAGCCTCCGATCGGGTCCGTGAACGCCCCGTGCTCCACCTCTCTGCTGGCGTGCTGGCGCACGACTTCTCGGTGCGCGTCCGGGCAGTTGGCTGGAAGACGGCTCTCGCTCCGGCGCGGCGGCGAAGAGGGCGATGCAGGCACCTTCATCGTGCCCACGAGGTCCTCGCCCTGACGCCGCGTCAGCGACGACGAAATAAAAAAAATCGCTAGAAGCGGACCCTGTAAGGAAAAAGTTCCCTTAATAGAGTGTGAGGGAAATGGATATCCATTGCCCAAATAGATTCGAAGGTCGGCTGAAGGACTTCCCTACAGCCGACAAGAGGAAAGAAAAGATGTTCCCATTCCGCGAACAGTCCAACCCCTTCACTCAGACCTCACCCTCCTCCCTTCCTGCCGACCCGACGACCACCCCTGCCTTCGTCGCCGAGGTGAGCCGGATCGTCATCGACAAGATCAGCAAGAACGGTCTCTCTACGAGGCCGCTCCTCGTCACCGGCAGAGAGGCAGCTCGTCTGCTCGGCACGAACGTCAGTGCCGTCCGGCGTCTCGTCCGCGATGGCCACCTCTCGGGCGGACCGTTCCCGTTCCCCGGCTCAGCGATCCACGTCACCTACGAGTCGGCCGTGGCGCTCGTCAAGCGGTTCGGCGCGGGCGCGGGTGCGCCCCTGCGCAACGTCCGGAGGCACGATGCCTAAAGCCCCGCGAAACAACCCGGAGGTCGAGCTGCGTGCAGCACTGGAATGGGCGTTCGAGAAGTGCTACACGCCTGAACTCCGCAACCGCGACGAGGCTCACTGGTTCACGGAGTGGATCACGATGTTGTCGCGGTGCTACAACCCAGCCGATCCCGGCTACGCGTACGAAGGCGCCCACGGCATCACGGTTGCCGACGCATGGAACCCGGAGGCGGGGGGCAGCTTCGCAACGTACTACCGGGACGTCAAGAAGCGGAGGTCTCGCCGCTGATTCGAAATGAGGAGGACGGGACGACCCGTCCTCCTCGCGCGGAATCCTGCTCGCGTCGGGGGCTGATGGTAGGCGGCGTATCACAACCGACAAGGGGATATCGCTCGGCCTACGCTGGTGCCATGACGATCCTCGGCGCTCTCGCTGGCGAACCTCCGGAACCCATGACTCGCACAGACTTCGAACGCGTTCAGATGCGCATGGCGGCTTGGTTAAGGGTCGACATCCTTCTCGATCGCGAAGATGCACTGCGGATGCTGGACGAGATTCGATGGCTTCGACGTCGCCCACACCGGGTAGAGACAGCGATCGAACCGCTCGTCGAGGCGATCACCATGTCGATCTAGCGATGAGGACCCTCAGCAGACGCATTCCGAACGTGTAGGAGGCACGATTCAGATCGACACGACCGCCGCCATGCCTCGGCATCACTCGTTCCGCAGCGCGGCCTAGAAGCCGTGCACTTCAGCCGCGATGTGCGGATGGCGATAGCGTGGTTGACAGCGTGAACCTCGACGTCCCGCATCCCTCACCCTCCCGAACGCACAACCGTATCGGTCGCGGAGTTCGACCGAATCGGGTAGGACGTTCTCGGCCAAAAGCAGCTCGTGCTCGGCGGCATCAAGCTGGACGGATAACCGTGCGAGAGGTGTGGCCTCGGCTGTCATGGCGACGCTGTTAGTCGTGACACGCGGCGACCGCCGTATCAGATCGTAAGCTGCGCAGTTGCCCGGCGTAGTCCGCGCGAAGCGACGCCCGGCGGGGCAGCAGCCTGCCGGGCGTCAGACAATTACCGACCTTGAACAAACCAGATGTCATAGACAGGTCGCACGGATACACCGAACCCGACTAGGGCCTGCCAGCGAAACTGGTTTCCGTGCTTATCTCGCCGCCCGCTCCAGTGAGCGTCGGTGGTTATGAAGGTCACAGCGCTCGCGGACAGTGCTTGAACCTCATCGGAGGACGACCGGCCGTCATGGTCGCGGTCGGTCCAAAGAAGCAGGGCGCGCCAGACGTTATCCCGAGCGTTGATCACCCCGTCGCGGTTCTCGTCATATTCGGCCAACGCGGCGAATCCGTGCGGTGCGCGTCGGCCATCACTCAGCCGAGTCGCCGATCCGAACAGCTCTCTTCCAGTCGTGATCACGCCGTTGTCGTCGAGGTCCAGCGCTACGAACGCCTGCTCCGAACCGGCCATTGTCCAAGCTGTCTGGCGGGACGTTCCGTCGCCTGCAAGGTCGAACGTGACACCCCGCGCCACGTCGGTGAGGGCGTACCCCCCAGCGTCAAGATTGATCACGATCGGCGACTCGCATGGCACGTACTGCTCGTTGTTGTCAGGATTCTGCGAGTCGTCGCACTGACTGTCTGGACCACCGGGATCATCTGGGTCTGGAGTGTCGGCGGGCAAGCACGCGCAGATTTCAGGCGGAGTTCTCGTAGTGCTTAGGCCGACATTCAAGTCTGCAAAGAAAAACAGCCCCGTCGTATAGAAGCAGTCGCCTGGATTGCCGAACCAGTTCGTCGAGTTGCTCAGCTCGTAACCGTCGGTAGTATTGTGGTGCTGGTACAGAAGGGTCGAGGACCACGATACTGGGTCCTTTGATGAAATGTAATGATCGAGCGCAATGAAGGCATAACCGTAACCCAGCCCTTCTTCAGCCCAGCATCGCGCCACCGCGCTTGAGTAGTACTCGTTGCCCCAGTAGCCAGCCTCAGTGTATGCGTCAATGCGTGCGCAGTAGGAATAGGCGGGTGACGCGACTGACACAATGATCAACAGACCTAGGACGAGTCTGGCGCGGTTACTTACCTGCATCCTTTGCTCCTTGCCGACAACGTGACGGCTGTTTCCGAGTGATCGGCGATCTCCGTACGAATCGACGGAGCGACATGGCGGTACAGGAACCGGTCGAACGCTTCGTTGCCGAACGTCGTGCGTGCCGCACTCAGGAGATCGGCAGCGGCGGCACAGATCTGCGGCTTCAACCGGCCCAAGTCGGCGCGACCGCGGGCCTGCCGCTGAAGTTGACCGGAGTAGTTCATGAGTGCAATGTATGGCGCGGCCGCAGCATCCAACGTAACCCAAAACTGCGCAAAGTCCCATCCCGCCGCCTCAATTGCGGCGCGGTGCCGATTGCGCATGAGCTGGTGTGGCGCGGCGTTGTCCAATATGAGGCTTGTGACAAGCTCCACTGGGAGAAACAGCTCCGGCTCACGCGATCCATCGAGCGGTGTGAATCCGGCAGGGCGGGCTGGAGCGCCGTGGGTTCGAGCGCGTCGAGCGGCACGCTGCACTGGGTCAACGCGTTTGGCTATTCGTTCCTCAGCGGTCCATTGCCACGCCGCCTTTTCTGAATGCTGGGGTGGCGCGGCGTAAGCGGCGCTGCCGAGGGATGCCACGAGAACGGTTAGTAGTACGGCCGAGAGAGTTCGATACAAGGTATCCTCCTTCGCCTGTGAATTGATCAATTCTACGGCGGCTCAGTCGCGGCTTACAGAGTCACGTGCGACGGCGTGTCGCAGCGTAGGAAGTTCGGTTCAGGTAGGGCTGGCCCTGGCGCTCGTCACGCATGGTTTCAATGGCACGTAGCGTTGTATCAGTGCCAATGCGGTGATGACAGTGCCACAGGGCAGGATAGGCCGCGCCGATGCATTTGTCCGCTAAGTGGTGGCGGCGGCGCTGCTGGTGTGCTGATGCGACATGGCCCTCCGCACCCGTCTGTTCAGGTTCCAGTGCCAAGTAGCCAGACAGCAGTGCCAAATACGCCGCGGTGATAGGTGCAGTGCCGCTGAGTCTCTGGCTGCTTCGCGGTCCGGCGCCGCGTGTCTGAACACCGCCGGGGTACGAACCGTCGGACCATTAGTGAAGGCGGACTATTGGCCGTGTACAGCAGCGACTCGCCGCGAGAACGTGGCAGAAGACGAACGACGACCTGATCCTCGATTTTCGGCACGCATACGAGCGCCGGGGCGTTCTCACGCGCGAAGCGTTGCAAACCGTGGGCGGCTCAGCGTGCTGGCAGACGTACGGAAGAAGGTTCGAAGGAGGACATCAGCAGGCGCTGGCGATCGCCTACGCGTCCGACATCGAGGCGGCGTAGTAGCGGCTGTTCGCCTCACTCGGCGATCACCTCGCAGTTGAAGAGCGAGGAGCCGAGGACTGGCTGGTCAACGGTCACCTCCTCGTCGGGGTGAAGGTCGCGTTCCCTGAGACCCGGTTCCGCAGCTTGCGGTGGAGGTTCGAGTTCAACAACAGCCAGATCCCCGAGGTCGTCATCGGTCTCTGCTTCGCACCCCACCGGGCGTGCAGCACGTCGAGTCATTCGTATTCAACACGTGGAGGTTCAAGACCGCCATCAGGACGGTGTTCCCGGCGCTCGACCGCAAGTCATGGCCCGCGCACTTCGCGCCGAAGACAATCGAGGAGCTGGTCAAGGCTCTCAGTTACCGTTCGTATCACGGATCGAAAAGAGCAGAGGACCTGCTGATCGCGAGCGACGTCCAGCGCGTCCACGAAGGTGACTTACGAGCCGATCCAGCTCTTCAGGTGCAAGGCATCCGGTGAGCGACCGCACCGTCCTCGCGTTTGGATGCGGGAGCAGCACGACGATTCGCTCGCACTGAGCCAAGACGAACGGCTCCGACACCCGCCCGGCCGAGACGTTGACGATCGTCCTCAGCGCGTCGGCTGCAATGCTGCCCAGCGCCACGATGACGGCAGCACCGGACGATTCGAGCACGCGCGTCAGGTAAAGACGCGCGCACTCCGAGACGGCTTCGCGGACGCCATGCTCGCCCCTACTCTTGCAGTGGACAAGCTCCGTCAACGCGTAGTCGACTCCGGGGACCGCCTCGCGTTCGAGCAGCTCTTCGGCCCGCTTCTTCACTGCCGACCAGAACGCGTTCGCTTTGCCGTGCGAGCCGTCGGTCAGCAGCGCGCGGTTACCGCCGACGACCCACCCGCGCTGACCGTCGCCGAAGCGATGCGTGAAGAAGTCGGACACGACTGCGGCGTCCCAGTCAGCGGTCGGGTACTCGGCATCAGGCTCCCCGACCCTTGAAGCCTGAGCCAGAGCCGGGTTCGACGAGATGAACAAGATCGGCGCGCTGGCGAGGTCGCCGGACCACGGCTCCGGCACGTGAAAGTCATGGGGTGCCACCGCTTGAGCAGCGACAACCTGATGGCAGGGATGGTTCGACGAGGCTCGTGCCACCGGGACGTTGACGCAGCGCGCGATCTCAATGAGGAGAGAAGCCACGCGTGCATTGTGCCCGACCCGGTACGACACGCGCTCACCTGTCGTTCGCGCTGGGTCTCAACGGCGCGTTCTAAGGCGCCCAGAGCCGCGACGAGCGCGAACACGACGCGCTGCCTGCATCGCTCGATCTTCATGCGTCAGAAGACCGCTATCGACGTCCCTGAGCGAGCTATAATCCCTGATCGAAACGTGAAGAGACAGTCCTGATCGGACTGCGCCAACCGGTGACTGATTCCGGTGGTACTCGGTCGTAACGACCGCACGTGCTTCTGAAAAGGAGAACCAGTCATGTCGCGCAACGGCCACTCACTTCTCATCTCCATCGTGCATCCCGTCGATCCCGACCTCGTCGTCGGCTGGGACGAGTTCCTGACGAAGCTCGACACGTATGTCTGCCCGGAGGCGCCATCCGTCTCGTTCGTGGTGAACTTCGTCGGCGCCCGCGAGGGCGTGCGCCACGTCCGCATTGACGCGTTCATCCGTCGAGTTCTCCGCTCGCTGGGCATCACCCGACCGCAGTGCCTGCCGGGATTGTTCACGACGAGGAATGTGAGGTGGATGTGAGCGCCCCAGCCGACACGAACACGATCACCGTCGAGATTGACGGCATCGTCGTCGTAGGGGTCGTCGAGCAAGTGGACACGTGGGACTTCTCGATCTCAATCGCGAGTCCCTTCATCGGCCTCACAACTTCGCTCGGCGGGCCGAGGTGGCTGCCTCCTATGCCCAGAGCGCTCGCTGAGGAACGACTGCGCGATGCGCTCTTCTGGCAGTACCACGCCTGCACGTACCTGATTCAGGAACGCGCCGAGATCGCCGTCAAGATCCGCGCGTGGGACGAACATGAGCGTGGGCTCGAAGCGAGTCACCACGATGCACCCGCACGTGTCGCCGCTGCTCGACGCGAGCTGCGGAAGAGGTTCAAACAGGGCGACAAGCAGACGACGGATGCGGAGGTCTGCCATGACGGACTGTGAGCGCATAGAGATCGAGGTCGATGGCGTCATCGTCGTCGGTGAGGTCCCGGTGCGCATCCCGCGCCGGATCAACGTTCGCCTCGTCGTGCCCTTCGGCATTCTGCGCGCCGACGTGTGTGTGCCGTTGTTCGGCGCCTCGTTCGCTGACATGACCTCGGGCCAGGGCGACGAGGTCGCGCGGTCGCTTCTCCTCGGGCTCTACCGCAAGGCCGTTCTCTTCGATCGACATCGGAACGAACTCGCGCAACGGTGGGCCGACACCGAGCAACGCCTTGCCGGGCTCGATCGTGAAGACCGGGATGCGACTCAGCGACTGAACGAACAGCGTCGGCGGCTCCGGGCGCGATTCAGAGCCGGAGAAATCCCGGAGAGGTCCTACCAGCTCGCGCTTCGCGAACTTCGCAGTCGACGCGAGTCGTTCGAGGAGCGGAGGCGGAAGGTGGTCGAGGAGTTCATGAGCAACCCGCCGTGGGACAAGCGCGACGGCGGGCGCGGCGTCGACCTCGGACAAGTGGTCGAGTTCCTCGAATCAACGGCCGATGTGACGGGTCGCTGAATGTTACGGAACCGTGAACGATCCCCGATGCGCGGACCCTCTAAGGAAATTGTTCCCTTAGTACTGGAGGTGCCGAATTCATCGAAGAACAACCGCCCCCACCCGCTCCCGCCGCAGTCACCAGCCAAGTCGAAGGTGCTCCAGTTCCCTTGCGATCAGGAACCGGACGGCCTCGACAACGTCAACGCCGGATTGACGCATCTCCGCACCGCTCTCGCTGAGTATCACGACGCGCTCAGAGATCTCGTCTGCCTCACCTCCATTCTCCTTCATCGGACGACAGACACGACCCACATCACGATCGAAGAAGCAGCTCGTTACCAGATGGTCTGTACGAAAACGATCAGAAACCGGATCAAGCAGGGGAAGCTCACGCTTGAGGTGATCCCCGGCACCAACCGCTCCGGCATTCCGGTCAAGCAGCTCTCCAGCGGATGGGTCGACATGAATCGCGCCAAGGCGATTCTGCGGCGTAGGGCGGCGGTCAATGGGTAAGCCCGCGAAACCGCCACAACCGCGTGAAGGAACCTCGAACGTCGTTCAATGGCCGAAGGGCACGGGTCCGTTCTACATCCAGCCGTTCATCACTCACCCGCCGTTCTGCATCTGCGACTGGTGCAAGAAGAAAAGGCAAACAGCCGACGAGTGGTCCCAGCCGTTCCGGCAATGGATCAACCGCAAGTCGAAGTTCCCCTACGACAAAATGCGGTCGGTCGCATACTCGGACGAGGTTGTCCGCGAAGAGGAACGCCTGCTGGTCGAAGCGGTCGAACGCTCCCGACGTAACCGGGAGGCTCTCGGCGCAGCGGTGTCCTTCACGACGTTGTGCAAGGCGTACCGCGAGCATCAAATCGAGAAGGGCAAGCGATACGACAAGGATCAGTATCGGATCGACCTGCTCGAAGAGAAGTTCGGCGAACGAGATGCTGTTTCCATCAACCTCGACGATGCCGACGATCTTGCTGAGGAACTTCGTCGTGATCGAGGTGTTGGGCCGCAGACGATCAACCGCTACCTCACTACCCTCGTCGCCATTCTCAACTTCGGCAAGACGAAGAGGAAGATCGCGACCCACGCGCTTGACGGCTTGAAGAAAGAGGAGGTCAGACGTCCGGGGCGACCGAGAACGTTCAGTCGCTCGCAGATCGAGATCCTCTTCGGCGCTGCGATGGATGCGTATGAGCTGGAGCAAGCCGAAAAAGGACTGCGCCTCGGCGGGAAGGCTGGTAAGAACACCGTGATGCGCGGCTCGGTCGTTCCGCTGAGGGGAATCTGTTTGATTGCCTACCGGACGCTGATGCGTCCGAACAACAATCTCGGTCTCCTATGGGAAGAGCTGCACATCGACGAGGTCGCCCGGAAGAGGCACTTCGAGCTGAAGAAGCACAAAAACAGCTCGAAAGGCATCGAGGCTCGTGGGCCGCTCTCCCCCTCGCTGATGGAGTATCTGTTGTCGATTCGACCAGAGGGCAAACCGACTGGACTAGTTCATCCCAGCCCAGAGACTGGCAAGCCGTACGTCAACATTCGCCACCAGTGGAAACGGCTGATTGAAATCGCGAACGGGTTGCTCGCAGAGAATGAGCAGATAACCGACGAGATCGACTTCTACAACCTCCGGCACACCGGCGCGAGCGAGCTGGTGGCGAAGGGCGCGGACCCGGTGATGATCGTACGCATGATGGGCGACACGTCGCTCGCGACCGTCATGAAGCATTACTTTGACAGCTCGCTGGAGCACATGCAGGAGGTCGTTGAGCGGTGGGATTCGGTACCGGCATCCGCCATCACCGTTCAGTGACGCGTCACGCTGGTCGGCAACGTCGTCTTGTGAATCCACGCTGCGAGCCGTCGCACTCCGGCTATCGTCCTCAGCAACCATAGGATCGCTGCGCATGACCTTCTCACTCGAAGACTACATAGACGGAACGGCTGCCAACGCCCGTCGGTCGCTTGCGACGTACCCGGATCACGTCGCTGTCATCCGCCAGATTGATGAAGCGTTTGCGGTTCTGCTCGACCATGTAACCGGCAGAAACGATCACGCCACCGTCTTTGCAGCGATGTCGCACGCCGACTTCTTGGCAGCGACACGACTCGCGCTCGGGGGCGAACTACCGGCGAGTCTTGCAGCCGCGCGGTCGTGTGTCGAGGATGCTCTATACGGTTTCTTCATCCATCGTCACCCCGAACTGATGAAGGTTTGGGCCTCGCGGCACGAAAGCGACGAAGCAAAGAGCGCAGTTCGCAAGAACTTCAAGTACGCCCCGATGTTGGAAGACTTGCGGAAGTATCTCCAGAAGGTCGGCGATCAGGTCGACGTCGCGTATCAGGCCACCATTGACCTCGGGGCTCATCCGAACGTTCTGAAGCTGTTCATGAATCTCAAAGCCGACCCGTCGGGTGGCTACGAATGGCAGTACGTCAACCTCGACAAATTGGATGTTGGAATGGCTTTGCGTGGAGTCGCCTTCGCTGCACTCGCCGCGCTGAACACATTCAAAGAGGTATGGCCAATCACATTTGGAAGCACAGCAGCGGGCAGGACGCTGCAAGACATTCACGCTGCGTTCGTCGCCCTGCCGGACATCTCAGACGAAGAGCCGAGAAGCTAACGTGAACGGTGCGCCTGCGGACCGCCAAGCTGCTAGGAAGACTGCTAGCGGTCGCTGTTTTGTCCAACAAGAATGGGGATGACAGCGCCGTGAGAGGGCGGCGTCCTGGACCCCTAGACGAATGCGCCAGTTTGGCAGGAACGCGGAAGATACCGGAGGCTTCCTCCGCGGTCAAGGGCGGCTAACGGCTGGGTGGCAGCGCTCATTCCCACTCAAAATCTACGCAGAGGAGAAGGTTTGACGGTGGGGCGGCGCCGAGGGACCATCGGTGGCGGAGGTGACCGATGAAAGAGGATCGCGATGGGATCGAGTATCTCGAGCAGCTCGACCGCTTCCTGGACGGCGAAGAGGACGGCACCGTGCCTCTCGATCTCCTTCGCAGCCGCGGCGTCACGCTGCGGCCCCCCGGCGAGGTCGCTCCGGACGAGGTGCGCGCGGAGCTGTGGAAGGCGATCGAAGCGATGGCTTCGATCGGTGCCTTCATCGATTCGACCGACCACCTGTCCGATGCCGAGCTGTACGAGTTCGTCTGGCACGAGCTCCACGTTCCGACGTTCCTCCTGCCGGACGATCCATGCTCGGCGTGGCACATCTCGCCGTTTGGCTGCGGGAGCGAGGCCGACAACGAGATCTACCTGCGGTACTACGCTGACGAGGAGACACGTCGCCATCGGGCCACCGAGTTCGGCGATCCTTTGCCGCCCGCGCAGCGCCCTCCCTACGACCGCGATCGCCTTCTCCCGACGCAGGAGATGCGGCTGGCTGAATTCGAAGAGCCGCAGTGAGGACCGCCGCCTGGACTACCATGCCCGTGTGGATTTCGATAAGACCGAGCAGGCTCCGCGAGCGGTTCGGCCTGGAGGACGACTGATGCCGGTCCGGAAGTTCCGCTCGGTCGAGGAGATGAACCAGCCGGTCTGGCGGACGCCGGGAGACCCGGCGCTTTACCGGGCGATCCGCGACGTCTGGACCCTCGGGCAGCGAACGTCGTCGAGGCGGTTCAGGCCGGGCGTCCATCGTTACCGGTCGATCGACGAGATGCAGCGGGAGGCGATCGTCGTCACCGCGCCCCTCGCGAAGTAGACCCGCGCGCGACGGACACCACCGGCACTCGGTCGCGGTTCGCCCCCCTCCCTCCCCGCCCGCTCGTATCATGTTGCATGATCCGGGTCCGTCCGCTGTGCCTGCTTCCCCTCGTCTGCGCTCTCATCTCCACCGTTTCAGCTGCGCAGGTCCCGCAGCAGCAGCCCGCGCAGGCCCTCGCCGAGACCGTCGAGGTGCGGCTCCTCGAGGCTGACGCCGTCGTCCTCGACGCGGACGGCAAGCCAGTTCACGGCCTCACGAAGGAAGACTTCGTGGTCCTCGAGGACGGAACGCCACAGCCGATCACGAACTTCACCGAGTACCGCGACACCGCTTCCACCTCGCTTCCCGGCTCGCAGTCCCCCGCCCCTCCTTCCGTGAGCCGCCCCGCGCCGCGCACGCTGGCTTTCCTCCTCGACGCGATGAGCCTCCGCGGTAGAGCCCGCACCGACTTTTTCGCCGAGATCCGGGCTCTCGTCGGCCGCACCGTCCGCTACGACGACCGCGTCCTGATCCTCACCTGGGCTGAGGGAACGTTCCGGCCGGCGCTCGATCGCACGTCCGACCGGCGGGCGATCAATGCCGCGATCGACCAGGTAGAGAAGAACCCGGCAGTGATCGCGGCGGCCGGCCCGAGCGTCACGACGCGGGAGGCGGAGCTCCGCGCGGTGGCCGAAGCGAGCG
>JBAQWH010000653.1:0-5119 GCA_049298815.1 Thermoanaerobaculia bacterium
ACCACAGAGACACAGAGAGCACAGAGATACACAGAGGGAGCCGGAAGTATCCGTCTCCGTGCTCCTCTGTGCTCTCTGTGTCTCTGTGGTGAGCTTCAGCGCACTTTCGTGCGGAGCTCCTCACTTCTCGATGTCTTCGAAGTGGGTGAGGGCGCGGAAGTCCTGGTAGCGCTCGTGGACGTCGCGGAGCGAGATCTCGCGCAGGCGGTCGAGCGAGAACTTCTCGACGGTGAACGACGCGAGCACGCTGCCGAAGATGATGGCGCGGCGCAGGTCGCGGTCGCTGACCTCGCTCCGTGAAGCAAGGTAGCCGAGGAATCCGCCAGCAAAGGTGTCGCCGGCCCCCGTCGGGTCGAAGACCGTCTCGAGCGGATACGCGGGCGCCGCGAAGATCGCGTCCTTCGTCATCATGATCACGCCGTACTCGCCCCGCTTGATCACGAGCGTCTTCGGCCCGAGGTCGAGGATCGTCCGGGCGCCCTTGATCAGGTTCGCCTCGCCGGTGAACTGCCGAACCTCCGCCTCGTTGATGAGGATGAGGTCGACCTCGCGGAAGACCTTCTCGAGCGCGTCGCGCTTCGAGGTGATCCAGTAATTCATCGTGTCGAGTGCAACGAGTCGCGGGCGCTTCGCCTGCTTCAGCACGTCGAGCTGCAGTACGGGATCGATGTTCGCCAGGAAGAGGACGTCGGGCTGCCTCTGGGTCTCGCTCAGCTCCGGCTTGAAGTCGGCGAAGACGTTGAGCTGCGTGTCCTTCGTCTTCGCAACGTTCAGGTCGTAGCCGTACTCGCCGGCCCAGAAAAACGTCTTCGCGCCGGCCACGCGGCGGAGACCGTCGAGGTTGATGTTCCGGCCGCGGAACACCGACAGGTCGTCGTCCGAGAAGTCCTCACCGACCACGCCGACGAGATCGACCTGCGTGAAGAACGAGGCCGCGACGGAGAAATACGTCGCCGAGCCGCCGAGGCATCGCTCGGCCTTTCCGAACGGAGTTTGAATGCTGTCGAACGCAACGCTGCCGACGACGAGGATGGACATGGATGTTCCTTTCAGGCGGTTAGTCGCGCGGGAGAGTAGCGGAAGAAGTAAGAAGTATGAAGGAAGAAGTATGAAAGGGAGTGTGTGTGCAATTAATCACAACTACTTATCACTGCCTATTTTCATACTTCATACTTCATACTTCGCAAGAATCGCCGCCAGATCGTCCTTCACTCTCGGCGGGATCGCTCGCGGGTCGGTGATGATCGCGTGCTGCAGCGCGTTTGCGCAGGCGCAGTCCCGCCTGCGTCTCGCAACCGCCGCGACGGCGCCGCGGAGAACCGTTTGCGCCATGGTGGCGTTCGCCCTGAGGTACGTCAGGATCTGGTCGACGGTGACGTCGTCGTGCGTCTCGTGCCAGCAGTCGTAGTCTGTGACCAGGGCCATCGTCGCATAGCAGATCTCGGCCTCACGGGCGAGCTTCGCCTCCGTGAGGTTGGTCATGCCGATCACGTCGGCGCCCCAGCTCCGGTAGAGGTTCGACTCGGCGCGCGTCGAGAACTGCGGCCCCTCCATGCAGACGTAGGTGCCGCCGACGTGGATCTTCGCTCCAGCCTCGCGGGCCGACTCCGCCATCGCCCCCGCGACCGCGGCGCAGATCGGGTCGCCGAACGCCACGTGGCCGACGATGCCGTTGCCGAAGAAGGTGTCGGCGCGATGCCGGGTCCGGTCGATGAACTGATCTGGAAAGACGATGTCGGTCGGGTGGAGCTCCTCCTTCAGCGACCCGACGGCGCTCGCGGAGAGGATCGAGTGCACGCCGAGGACCTTGAAGGCGTAAATGTTCGCGCGGTAGTTCAGCTCGGTCGGAGACAGCCGATGGCCCCGTCCGTGACGCGTCAGGAACGCGACGCGCACTCCGCCGATCTCACCCACGACGTACGGATCGGACGGCTCGCCGAACGGCGTCTCGACCGTCCGCTCGTAAAGCACGCGGAGGCCGTCCATCTGGTAGAGCCCGGACCCTCCGATGATTCCGACGTCGACGGTCTCGGACGACGTCACGAGCGGAACTTCCTCATCGACTCGTCGATGGCCACACCGACCCGCTCCGCCAGGGCGACCGCTTCGAGCCCGTCCTCCCCTGCGACGATCGGCCGGGTGCGCTGCCTCACGCAGTTGACGAACGACTCGAGCTCGGCACGCAGCGGCTCCTTCTTCACGACCTGCAGGTCGAACGGCTTGATGACGCGTAGCCCATCGTCGTCGATGAGCCGGTGACCCTTGACCTCCTGGTCTTTGGTGTCGACCGAGATGTAGAAGTCGCTGCCGAAGAAGCGCTGCTTGCGGACGCGGTCCTGCGAGACGCGGCTCGCGGTGAGGTTCGCGACCGCTCCGTTCTCGAGCTCGAGCCGCACGTTGGTGATGTCGACCTTCTCGGTCAGGACGGGAATGCCGACGGCGCGGATCTCGACGACCTTCTGCTTGAGGAGCGAGAGGATGAGGTTGAGGTCGTGGATCATCAGGTCGAGGAGGACGTCGACGTCGAGCGAGCGCGGGACGAAGACGCCGAGGCGTTCGGCGTGCACGTACCGCGCGGAGCGGACCAGGTCGGCGATCGCGGAGATCGCCGGGTTGTAGCGCTCGACGTGACCGACCTGAATGATCCGGTCCTTGCTTCCGGCGAGGTCGACGAGGCGCCGGGCCTGCTCGACGGTCGCAGTGATCGGCTTCTCGATCAGGACGTCGCATCCCGCGTTGAGGAGCTGCTCGGCCACTTCGTAGTGGCTCGTGGTCGGCGTCGCGACCACTGCGCAGTCGATCTCCCGCGCGAGCCGGCCGACGGCCGAATACCGCTTCACCTTCAACGTTGCGGTGAGCTCTTCAGCCACCGTGTCGTTCGGCTCGACGAACCCGACGAACTTCACATCGGGCATCTCTGTAAGGACGCGTGCATGCAGACGCCCGAGATACCCGGTTCCCACGACTCCGATCTTCATCGACTCACCTGTTCCCATGATTCTGCGGACGGGCACCGGGCGTGAGCCTGTGGGCACGGCTCGATCCCCGCTTCCCGCCTCTCGGTACTCTCAACGGACGATGCCGCGCTTCGCCGCTCTCACGAACTCGACCAGATAGTTCACTTCCGCACAGAAGCCGAGCTCCGACTCGATGCGCATGAGCGCGTCCTCGAGCTTCAGCTTCGACCGGACCAGAAGGCGGTACGCGCGCTGGAGCGAGTCGACGGTCTCTTTGGAAAAGCCCTTCCGCTCGAGGCCGATCGTGTTGATGCCGTAGGTCTTCGCGGGCCTGCTGCCGACCGTCTTCACGAACGGGAGGACGTCCTGGGTGGCGATCGTCCCTCCGCCGATGAAGGCATGGTCGCCGACGTGGCAGAACTGATGGACGGCGGAGAAGGCGCCGACGGTCGCGAAGTCGCCGACCTCGACGTGGCCGGCGAGCGTCGCGTTGTTCGCGAAGATCGTCGACGAGCCGACGTGGCAGTCGTGCGCCACATGCGAGTACGCCATCATGAAGTTGCCGGAGCCGAGCGAGGTGACGCCGCCACCACCCACCGTGCCCCGGTTGATGGTGACGAACTCGCGGAACACGTTGTCGTTCCCGATCGTCAGCTCGGTCCTGCCACCCTTGAACTTCAGGTCCTGCGGCTGGGTGCCGATCGACGCCTGCCCGAAGAAGTGGTTGCGCTCGCCGATCGTCGTCGGCCCTTCGATCCGGGTGAACGGCCCGATGATCGTTCCCGCGCCGATCGTGACCTGCGGGCCGATGACCGCATACGGCCCGACGACGACGTCGTCCGCGAGGACGGCTTCGGCGCTGATGATTGCTGACTCTGCGATTCCTGGTTCCATCACACCTACTCCGGTCTGTCGACCATGACGCTCAGCAGCTGGGCCTCGGCCACGACGACTCCGTCGACTTTTGCGACGCCGCTCAGCTTCACTGTGTTCGCGCGCTTCTGCAACACCTCGATCTCGAGACGCAGCTGATCGCCGGGGACGACCTGCCGGCGGAACCGCGCCTTGTCGACGCCGCCGAAGAGGAAGAGCTTCCGCTCACGCTCCTCTCCCATGTCGCGGAGGAACAGCACCGCGCCGCACTGGGCCATCGCCTCGACGATGAGAACGCCGGGCATCACGGGCGCGCCGGGGAAGTGCCCGGTGAAGAACTGTTCGTTCGCGCTGACGTTCTTGAGACCGACGATCCGCTTCCCTGCCTCGATCTCGAGGATCCGGTCCACGAGCAGCATCGGATACCGATGCGGCAGCAATTTCATGATTCCGTTGATGTCGAGCATGTCTACTTTTTCCGTGTGAGACGCCGGAGGTGGGCCTCGCGGCGGGCAAATTCGCGGAACGGCACGGCAGGGATTCCCATGACCTTCGCGTCATCGGGGACGTCGTCCAGGACGGCGCTCTTGGCCGCCACCTGCACGCGGCTGCCGATCTTCAGATGGCCGGCGAAGCCGGACTGCCCGGCCACGACGACGTAGTCACCCAGCTCGGTCGAGCCGGCGATGCCGGACTGCGAGACGAGCAGGCAGTGCTTACCGACCTTCACGTTGTGACCGATCTGCACGAGGTTGTCGATCTTGGTCCCCTCGCCGATCACGGTCTCGCCGAGCGCCGCGCGGTCGATGCACGTGCCGGCGCCGATCTCGACGTCGTCCTCGATCCGGACGATGCCGACCTGCGGGATCTTGTGGTGCCGTCCGCCCTCGGTGGCGAACCCATAGCCGTCCGAGCCGATCACGACTCCGCTGTGGATGATGCAGCGGCGGCCGATCTTCGAGCCGTAGTAGATCGAGACCTGCGGATAGATGATCGTGTCGTCGCCGATCTTCGAGCCAGCCTCGACCGTCACGTTGCCGAAGATCACGACGTTGTTCCCGATCTCGACGTCATCGGCGATCGACGTGAAGTGCCCGATCGAGACGTTCTCCCCGAGGCGGACGGCGCTACCGATCGCCGCACGGTCCGAGATGCCCTTCGGCATCGGGACGCGGGCGAAGAAGCGCGCGAGCGTGCGCGCCATCGCAGCGTACGGATTCGCGACCCGGATCCACCGCGGCGAGTCCCCTTCGAGGTCGTTCGCCACGAGCACCGCCGCCGCGCCGGTC
>JBAQWH010000654.1:0-3004 GCA_049298815.1 Thermoanaerobaculia bacterium
CGGCGTACGGCCTTGCCGGACGAGCGCGATCAGCTTCTTCTTGAATTCATCGGGGTACGCTTTGCGTGTCTTTGCCATCGTGGTTCACCTTCATGTTCTGGTGTCCACGAAACCGGGTCAACTCCAGGCCGTTGGGCGGCACGAGGACATGACCAACACGAACGAAAGCTGTCTCGCGTGTCGCGCGGAAACTCCGACAGAAGGTGGCCGGATCTGTCCTGAGTGTGGCCATACCTTCCAAGGTCTTGCATGGGAAGGTATCGATGCTCACTGGCGCTCGAAGCACGAAGCGCTCACGCCGTACGAGCAGTTCTGGACCACGCTCTGCCGTGCGCATCGAAGCGGGAAGTCGCCTACCGTTGCTACGACTGAAGACGAACTGACGCGTGAGGCACGGAACCTTGCGAAGCACATCGCCGGCAAGACCGTGCGCCAAGTCTGGCGCCACCGGCCTGGCGAGCTAGGGATCGAGTTCACGGACGGGACTCGTCTATTCGTTGATCACCAGGAAAATGGACTCGAACTGTCCATCAACGAAGAGTGCCGCCCAACTCGCAGTTGCAGCGGGCTTCGGCCCGCCGCGACGTTTAGAATGACTTCACGCTCTGCGCGTGCGGGCCGAAGCCGCTGAACTGCAGGGCCGTTGGGCGACGGAACTAGAACGGCACCTCTTCGTCATCATCAATCGTGTGCTTCTTCGGTGGTTGCTGCCCGACCCGTCCGCCGCTGTCGAGCGAATTCATGATGTCCGCGAGAGTTTCATCTGCGCGGAGTACCTTGCGTCGTGCAAGATCGAAGAGGTCGGGCAGTAGCCGCGTACCTTCGCCGTAGGAGTTGAAGTAGATGACGCGCTCTCCGCTCTGGTTCAGAACGTTACCTTCGATCAGGTCGTTATCCGGGTTCTCCCAGATGACGATCGATGATGTGGGAAAGATCACGACGTAGTCGCCTTGCGAGTGTCCGGCGGCTGACGATTCGAGCCACTCCACCTCTTTCCGCTCTGATCGCTCGAGAAGTTTCGCTAGCAGCGCACGCACGTCATCTGGAATCATTTGTTTCTCCTGAAGCTTCGAACCGAAGCTCCTCCATCCACGAACTCATTTCGGCGGCCGCGTCGCTCAGCACCTTGTTCGCTACCGGAGCGGCAAACTGACCGTCGCCATTCACTAGCACCTTTTCCAAACGGTCCTGCAGTAGACGTAGGTCAGTGACAATCTTCTGGACGCGTGTCTGTCGAATGTCCCCCTCAAAGAATCTTCTCGTTCGGATTCGCGCAAGACTTTCGCGCGACATTTGCGCGCGAAGGAGCGCAGCCTCGTAGCGCGCACCCCGGAGAGCCACCTGAATCTCGCGCATGCCTGCCTGAACGGCGGCGACATCGGAGATTGTGTCGGCCTGGCCGATGGCTTCGGTGGCCGCCCGGCTGGCGCGGGCCGCCGCTTCCGCGGCACTCGTGGTCTTCTTCAGTTGAATCCAGAGAATAACGAACCCGATGAGCGCGAGCGCGATACTCACCCCATCCGTGTGCGCTTCGACAAAGGTCCACGCTTGGGATAGCGCGTCAAGGAATTTGGCCATCCGGCGGATATTCTACAGCGGCGGCCCGTCGCCCAACTCAGCGGTTGCACCGGACGCGAACCGCTGCTCTACTGTGCTGTGAGAGCCTGCCTCATCGCGCGCGGTTCGCGCCGGTGAATCGCGGGCCGTTGGGCGGCGATTCCAGGCCGGCGGGTCGCGGATCGGCTAACGCCGGGGCTGGAACTGTCCGGCGGTACTCAGCCGGCTCCGAGGAGGTGGACCAGACGATGTGGGTGGATTTCTGGGCAAGCTTCGTAGGAGCTTTGGGCGGCGTCGGCTTTCTCGCAGCGGTCCTCTACTTATTTGGAGGGAAACTCCTCGACCACCGTCTGGCCAAGAGCCTCGAGGATTACAAATCGAAGCTCGCGACGGATCTCGCGGCGCTCGAGAGCGGCATGAGGCACCTAGGCGACGTTCTGAGTCGACGGAACGAACGGGAGTTCGCTGTCACGGAAAGAGCATGGGAACTGATGTGTCTCGCCTTTGGAACTGCGCAGGCGCGCTTTGGCAACGGCCGGTCGACACCGGTGTTCATGATGATGCCGGACAACGAAGCTTTAAAGGTCATAGCGGCCCTGCCTTTTCCGGACGGCCAGAAAGAAACATTGCGGAAGCTTAAGCCCTCCGCGAGGGATGAGTCGTACGAGTTGTTCGAACTGCGCGATAGCTATGTTGTCTGTCTGCGGCTCTGGTCCGAGCTCAAGAACTATGTGAGTTCGCACGAGATATTCTTCGCCGAGCCCATCTACCAGGCTTTCGTTGAGATTCGCGACGGACTTTATGGCGTCCTGTGTCACGTCGAGATGTTCACGGATGACGACTCCGAAGCTTACGATCGCACTACAGCCGATCGCATGCTGAAAGAAATCGACCAGAAGATCTTCGGTCTCGCTATAGTTGTTCGTCGCCGCTTCGGGTTCAGCGAGCAATGAGTCGTTGAGCTGAGGTCCCGTTGACCGCGTTGATCTGATTCG
The DNA here is from genome assembly GCA_049298815.1 of Thermoanaerobaculia bacterium. GTDB lineage: Bacteria > Acidobacteriota > Thermoanaerobaculia > Gp7-AA8 > Gp7-AA8 > JBAQWH01. The sequence continues at coordinate 2,553 of JBAQWH010000654.1, forward strand.
CTGCGACACCCCGGCAGACGGGCCAGTTGAGCATAGGGAGAATACGGATGTTGCGTCGGAACATGCAGACCGCGGCGCTGCTGACCACCATGATCGTATGTGGCTGCACGCAGACTAGCGGAATAGTCACCGGTAAGGTTCGTCCAGCCGTCTCGCCGTCGGCCGTGACGGTCTACCTCGAACCACCATCAGAGTACGAGGTGATTGGTTTGGTCACCGGGCACTCCGTCACCGGTTGGACCCAGCAGCAGGACTTGAACAAAGCGTTCGCGAAGCTGAAGGAGCAAGCCGCGAAAATGGGCGCGAATGGCGTCTTAGTTGAGAACTGGAGTTGACCCGGTTTCGTGGACACCAGAACATGAAGGTGAACCACGATGGCAAAGACACGCAAAGCGTACCCCGATGAATTCAAGAAGAAGCTGATCGCGCTCGTCCGGCAAGGCCGTACGCCG
>JBAQWH010000655.1:0-22130 GCA_049298815.1 Thermoanaerobaculia bacterium
GGACGAGGCGCTCGCGCTCCTACCCGACTTCATCCTTCTCGACAACATGACGCCGGACCAGTTGCGCGCCGCCGTGGAGCGGACGGCGGGACGCGTGCCTCTCGAAGCCTCCGGCGGCGTGACGCTCGAGACCGTGCGCACGATCGCAGAGACCGGGGTCGACCGGATCTCGGTCGGCGCGCTCACGCATTCGGTGACCGCCCTGGACATCTCGCTGCGCGTTCGGAGGTGAGAGACCGGGACGGGTTCCTCGGTCCCTCGGTCCCTGAGTCCCTCGGGGTTCCTCGGGTTCCTCGGGGGATGTGTGACGATCCGGGAGACGGACCCCCGAGGGACCGAGGGACTCAGGGACCGAGGAACTCCCCGATGGCACAGTCGTTGCGCGAAGGAGCGAACCGATGAGTGAAGGCTCCCAGTTCAGGATTGCCGTCGTCGACGACGACGCCGCGATCCGTCGTCTCGTCCGCCTCGTTCTCACCCGTGCCGGCTACGGGGTGCTCGAGTGCACGACGGGCGCGGAGGCGCGCCAGGTCCTCTGGGAGGAGATGTGGGACCTGGCGATCCTCGATCGCCGTCTTCCCGACGTCGACGGGCTGCAGCTCGCGCTCGAGCTGAAGTCGTCGGCCGCACACCGCGCGCGCTACGTCATCATGCTGACGGGTGAGGACGAACAGGCGGACAAGGTCGAGGGGCTCGAGCTCGGTGCCGACGACTACATCACCAAGCCGTTCCAGCATCCCGAGCTGCTGGCGCGCATCCGCGCGGGCAAGCGGATCGTCGACCTGCAGAAGGAGCTCGTCGAGACGAACCGGAGGCTCGAGCTGCTCTCGATCACCGACGGGCTGACCAAGCTGCACAACCACCGTTACATGCAGGACGAGCTCGCCCGCGCGTTCGAGGAAGCGGTGCGCTACGAGCGGCCGCTCTCGCTGGCGATGATCGACATCGACTTCTTCAAGAAGGTCAACGACACGTGGGGCCACGCGGTCGGGGACGACGTGCTGAAGGCGGTCGCGCAGCTCTACCGGGACTCGGTTCGCAGCACCGACCTCGTGGCGCGTTACGGCGGCGAGGAGTTCGCCGTGATGATGCCGGAGACGGTTGCGAGCGACGGGTTGGCGTTTGCCGAGAAGATCCGTGCGCTCATCGAGCAGACGCTGATCGAGACGCAGGCGGGACCGCTCCAGGTGACGGTGAGCATCGGCGTCGCGACCGTGCCGCACCGGAGGATCCACTCGGCCAAGCAGCTGATCGTCGCAGCGGACAAGGCGCTCTACGCGGCGAAACACAACGGCAGGAATCAGGTTTGTTTCGACCGTCGCAGGGATCCGGCGATGAAGGTCGAAAAGGACGACACCCCGAGCGGAACGCCGGCGACCGGATCCAGATCCGGGAGTTGAGCGCGGCGCGTCAGGCCGAAGCGCGGTCGAGCTCGGCCAGACGACGCGCGATCTCGGTCTCGAGGTTCGCCATCCGCTCGCGGATGACCGTCTCGAGGTCAGTGCTCGTGCCTTCGGCCCCGACGCTCTCAACGGCCCGCTCGAGCTCCGCGGCTTCCGTCGAAATCGCCTGATAGCCGTAGCTGCCCCCGGCGCCCTTGAGCTGATGTGCCAGGTAGGCGAGTCGCTCGAGCGCCTCCGGCGAGGGGTCGCTTCCGGCGACCGTCTTCATCTCGCGCACCTTCTCATCGGCCTCTGCCAGGAACTCCCGTTTCAGCTCATCGAATTCGAAATCCACCATAGTCGTACCCGGCGCCGACCGGTTGCACGGGATGTGCCGCACGCGCTCGCCAGCCGGTTCGCTCTATCATGAAACGGATGTCGTCAGGGACGATCGTGGTGCCGCGGGCCGAGTTCGCGATGGACGACCCGTGGGTCACGCCTGCCGCGTGCGAACCGGTCCGCCTGCGCCTGGCGACCGACGGAGCGGCGCCCCGTCTCTCGACCAGCGTCTGCGCGTACTACGACGACGAGTACCTGACCGTGGTCTTCTGTGCGGCCGACGACGAGGTGGTGGCCACGCTCGTCGCGCGGGACGCGCCGCTCTACGAGGAGGACGTCGTCGAGGTCTTTCTCGCCCCCGAGCGGGCGACCGCCTACTTCGAGCTCGAAGTGAGTCCGGCGGGGTCGATCTTCGATGCGATGGTCGACTCGCCCGACCGGAATCGCGCGACCATGACGGTCGACCGCGCCTGGGACTGCAGCGGTCTCGTCGCCGCGGTCCGGAAGACCTTCGAATCGGACGGCGCGATGTCGGTCGACACGGTCCTCCGAATTCCGTTCGCGGCGGTCGCGGAGACCGCGCCCCGCCGCGGCACGCGCTGGCTGGCGAACTTCTTCCGCATCGACCGCTCGACGGCCGGGGACGAGTTCAGCGCGTGGCAGCCGACGCTCAAGATTCCGGCCGACTTCCACGTTCCCGGCGCCTTCGGCACGCTCGAGTTCGACTGACGCGGGCCTGCGCATTGCACGGCTAAGTCCGCTGTGAAACGAACCATTCTCGCCCTCCTCGCCCTCCTCGCCGTCCTCTCTCCCATCGCACTCCAGGCGCAGACCGGCACGTGGGGCATGCGCGGCATCAGCCGTGACTTTGCCTCGGCCGGAGAGATCGTCTTCGCCGCAGACGGGCGAGGGATCGCGTCGTACGACGTGAGCGGGTCGCCGGTCCGGCGTATCGACGTCGAGGTCAGCGAGTTCGAGACGCGCGAGCTCGTACTCGTTTCCGGGGAGGCGTTCGTGGCGAGCAGCGGGGGGATCCTGCGCTACCTCACGACGGAGGCGGGTGACCTGGCGAGCGCCGGCATCATCCGGGACGCGGCTGGATTCGAGCACGTGGCTGCCGATGCGCAGTGGATCGCCGCCTCGAACGGGCAGACGCTCAGGTTCTGGAGGCGTTCCGTCCACGACGAGCCGCTGGAGGTTGCCGACACACGGCTGACCGCCGGGGTCGAGGCCCTCCTGTTCGTCGATGGACGCCTCTACGCTGCGGTGCGCGATGTCGCGATCTACGTCTTCGAGCCCGCCACGGGGCAGCGCGTCGCCGAGCTGCCGCTCGCAGCCAGAGATCTCGCGGGCAGCGGAACGGTGCTGTGGGCTGCGGCCGGCGGGAACGGGATCGCCGCGATCGACATCGCGAATCCGCTCCAGCCGACGCTCCTCGCCGTGGAGTCGCGTGTCGAGCGTGCGGTCGACGGGATCGCCGTCGCGGGAACGCGTGTCTACGCGCGGAGCAGGCCCGGACTGGTCACCGTGTTCGACGGCTCGAATCCGCGAGTGCCGCGTGCCGTCGCCACGGTCTCCGAGCCGGTGACCGCGATCGCCGCGACCGCGGACAAGCTCTTCGTGTCGGGGTCGATCATCGACAGCGACGGGCTGGCGAACGAAACGGGCAGGCCGATCCGTGTCTTCGACGCGCAGACCCTCGCGTTCCGCGCCGACTTCGTCGACTACGCGGGCCCGGTCAGCGGCGTCGCGACCGACGGTTCCCTGGCCTGGGTCGTCGATCCGCCGTTCTTCCGCGTCCTCGACGTCTCGAGCACCGCCATGCCGCGCGAGCTCGCATCGATCCGGGTGGAGGACATCCAGGACAGCGTCCGTGTGAAGAATGGACTCGCGATCATCTACGGCCGCGGCCGCGTGAACCTGATCGACGTGACCAACCCGTACGGCCCGAAGCACGTCGGGACGTACCACTCCACCGGCCATCCGCCGAGCAACGCCGCGATCGCGCGCGACACGATCGTCGAGGCGAACGAGCATAGCGGGCTCCACGTCGTCGACTACTCGAACCCGGCGGCCCCGGTGCAGATCGCCGGCCGGATGTGGCACTACTCGGATCTCACGGCGAGCGACGACGTGATCTACGCGCTCGTGACCGACCATACGATGCTCGTGGCCGACCTCTCGAACCGCCGCCAGGTGACGCCCACCTGGGTGGGGGTGCACGACGCGACGCAGATCGAGATCGCGCCGGAGGCGTCCGCCAGGCCGGAGTTCCTCGTGACCCGGAGCTCGACCGGGTTCCAGATCTTCAGCCTCGAGAACCCGCTCCAGCCGGCTCCGGTGAGGTTCGCCGTCGTCGATCGACCGGGGATGATGGGGACGGGAGAGTCGGCCGTCCATTTCGAGCAGGGGGGAGAGCTCTGGTCGATCGACCTGCGCACGCCGGCCGATCCGTCGCGGGCAGGGCTGCGGCTGCACTCGGCGATGCGCATCGCGTCGGCGGCGGGAAAGGTCGTCGTTGCGGACCGTTACTCGGTGCGGATCCTCGGTCCGGATACCGCCCGGCCGCGTCCGCAGAGCTCGTCGCGGCGCCGCGCCGTGCGCCCCTGAACGGGCCTAACGCCTTACGTGTCAAGGGAATTGATCGTAGTTTTTCTGATTTGTAAACGGCACCGTAGTCGTTCGGCCTTACAGTGCCCTCGGTCAGGAAACCCGATCCCCAATGCGTTCTCGTCTAATCACCACCGTGACGGTGGCGCTGCTTGCTTCCGCCATCCTCTTTGCCGGCGACGAACAGATGTGCAGTTCGTCCGCGAGGGATTGTGAGCAGGCGATCCGGCAGATGATGCGTGGACGCCGCTACTTCGGAGCCGAGCTGGACGAGCGCAAGCCGGGTCTCGTGGTGAAGTCGATCTTTCCGAACGGCCCCGCGCATCGCGGCGGGATGGTGGTCGGGGATCGTCTGATCGCGGTGAACGGGAAGCCGCTGACGCTCGCCTCGGCACGCGAGTTCAAGCAGTCGCTCGCCGAGGCGAGGCAGACGGGCCGGCTGTTCCTCATCGTCGAACGGCGCGGTGCGTACAGGAAGCTCGATGTGCTCCTCCTGCCGTACTCGAAGGAGCAGATCGACAAGATCGTCGCCGCTCACCTGACCCAGAGCCACACGGCCACGGCGGGGGGGCAGTGATCCGGAGCCCTCGATCCGCATGGTTCGCGCGATTTTCTCGAAGCTGACGTCGGTCTCCCGCGACGGGCTGCGCTCGTATCGCGTGTCGATCATCGTGGCGTTCGGAATCATCTCGATCGCCGTCAGCGGTCTCGCGTGGCGCTCCTACAACCTCTCGAGCCGGATGGAGCTCGGCGCCAACACGCTGGCGGTGCAGTACGCCGGTTATGCGGCCGACATCACGGCACGCCGCGTCGACGCAGCCCTCCGCACCGAGCTGTCGCGTGCGTCGGAAGAGTGGCAGCAGCTCGAGCGGCGCATCGGTGACCCGACCGTCACTGCCGTCCGCGACTGGATGAACGATTTCGACTGGATCATCACTGCGATCTACGTCCCCGATCTCGATCCCGCGTCTTCGATCTTCGTCAGCGAAGTCGGCGGACCGAGGCCCTCGGCCAGCAAGACGATCGCCAGGGAGTTCTTCACCTCGAGCGGAATGGTCCGCTACTCCTACGATCCGGACCGGCTGCTGGCCCAGGTGCAGGGAGCGGTCAGGCAGCAGCCGCTGGTGCGCACGGCGATGCCCGATGCGCTCGAGGTCCAGCAGAGCGCGGACGTCAGCGTGGTGAAGATCGCGCGCCGTCCCGGCGTGCAGCGCTCCGGACACGCGTTCACGTTCTACTCGCCGCTCGCGGCGCCGATGGATGCCTACTCGATCAAGGCGGTCGTGCGGGCCTCGTACGCCGGCTCCGGGTGGGAGAACCAGCGCCTGATCAGTCTCGGGCTGAGCCTCCTCGCCATCGTGCTGACGGCGGTCGGGGCCTACCTCGCCATCCACGGCCTCTCGAAGGAAGCGGAGACGATGAAGCTGCGCGGGGACCTCATCGCGAGCGTCTCGCACGAGCTCCGGACCCCGCTCTCGATGATCCGCCTCGGTGCGGAGACGCTCAAGCTGCCGAAGCTGAAGGACAAGGAGCGGAGCGACATCCAGGAGCAGATCCTCCGCGAGGTCCTGCTCCTGTCGCACCTCGTCGAGAACGTCCTCGACGTCGCGCGCATCCAGAACCGCAGCACCAAGGCGCTCGCCTTCACGTCGGTGCTTCCGCAGACGCTCATCACCGGGGTGCTCGACACGTACGCATCGTGGATCGCGAGCAAGGGCTTCGCGGTCGCGTTCCACGTCGACGACGAAGTGGCGGAGCAGATGTGGGACCGCGACGCGGTCTCCCGCGCGCTGCTGAACCTGATCGACAACGCGATCAAGTACTCGGGCGACGAGGACCGGACGATCGACGTGCGGCTGCGGCAGACGGCGTCCGAGGTCGTGGTGGAGGTGACGGATCACGGCATCGGGATCGCGGCGCGGGATGCGGCCCGGATCTTCGACCCGTACTACCGCGCACAGTTCTCCGACACGACGACCCGCCGTGGAGCCGGGCTCGGCCTCACGCTCGTGCATCAGATCGTCACCTCGCACGGCGGACGGGTCGAGCTCGAGTCGACACCGGGCGAAGGATCGACCTTCCGACTGCTGTTTCCGCGGGCCATCGGGGCCCGGAACGACGATCTTGGGGAGCTCGAGGCCGCACGTCAGGCATACTGAGCGGAGCAGACGGTCGCGCTGCGCTCTCTTGTGGAAGACAATACGCGGTGACGATTCGCACGACGCGACGGAGCTGGAGAAGGCATGACGAAGATTCTGATCGTTGAGGACGAGGCGGGTCTGAGGCAGGGGCTCGAGATCAACCTCAGGCACGAGAACTACGAGACCGCGACCGCAGCCGACGGCGAAGAGGCGATCCGCGCGTTCCACGCCGAGTCTCCCGACCTCGTGCTGCTCGACCTCATGCTGCCGAAGAAGAGCGGCTTCGAAGTCCTCGACCACATCCGCAAGATCTCGAAGGTGCCGGTGATCCTCCTGACGGCACGCGGGCAGGAGACCGACAAGGTGCGCGGGCTCCGTGGCGGTGCGGACGACTACGTCACCAAGCCGTTCGGCGTGCAGGAGCTGTTCGCGCGAATCGATGCGGTGATCCGCCGGAGCGAGTCGACCACGACGGTGGCGAAGTCCGTCTGCGACGACGGGCTCATCCATCTCGATCCGGCCACGCGCGAAGCGAGCGCGAACGACCAGAAGCTCAAGCTCTCCCCGAAGGAGTTCGACCTTCTGATGTACCTCTTCAAGAACAAGGAGCGCGTCGTTCCCCGCGACGAGCTGCTGTCGCGCGTCTGGAACTACCGCGTCGACCTCAACCTCAACAGCCGCACCGTCGACACGCACGTGACCCGTCTCCGCCGCAAGCTGCAGAAGGCCGTCGGCACGGATGCAGCAGTCATCGTCGCCGTCGCGAAGATCGGCTACCGGTACCTCGGAACGGCTCCGACGCCCCCGGGCGCGGAATAGCCGCTCCTCGCACGAACAGGTTGCGCTGAAACCATCCGCCTGCCGCGCCTCTCGCGGCTGAGCGGATCGTCGTTTCTACTGGAGGAGCACATGCACGGCAGGATCTACGACGACATCACCCAGCTCATCGGAAACACGCCCCTCGTGCGCCTGAACCGCATCGTCCCCGCGGGGGCCGCGGAGGTCGCGGTCAAGATCGAGGCGTTCAACCCGCTCTCATCCGTCAAGGACCGCATCGCGATCGCGATGGTCGAGGACGCGGAGCGTTCCGGCCAGCTGAAGCCGGGAGGGACGATCGTCGAAGCGACGAGCGGCAACACCGGAATCGGCCTGGCGTTCGTCGCGGCCGCGAAGGGCTACCGCTGCGTCATCGTGTTGCCCGACACGATGTCGGTCGAGCGGCGGAAGCTGCTCGAGGCGCTCGGAGCGAAGCTGATGCTCACGCCCGGGCCGAAGGGAATCAAGGAGTCGCAGCGGGTCGCGGAAGAGTACGCGGCGCAGACCGAAGGGGCATGGCTGTCGCGGCAGTTCGACAACCCTGCGAACATCGCCGTCCATCGCGACACGACGGCCCAGGAGATCCTCCGCGACACCGGCCGCCGGCTCGATGCCTTCGTGGCCGGAGTCGGCACCGGGGGGACCGTCACCGGTGTCGGAGAGGTGCTCAAGAAGGAGCTCGCCGGCGTGCTGATCGTGGCGGTCGAGCCGGTCGAGTCGCAGGTGCTCAAGGGCGGCACGCACAGCCCGCACAAGATCCAGGGGATTGGAGCGGGCTTCATCCCGGCGAACTACCACGCCGACGTGGTCGACCGAGTCATCGACGTGACGTTCGACGACTCGGTGAAGACGGCGCGGCGGCTCGCGACCGAAGAGGGGATCTTCGTCGGCATCTCGTCGGGCGCGGTGGCCTGGGCAGCGATCGAGATGGCGCGCGAGCTCGGCGAAGGAAAGCGCGTCGTTGCCGTGCTTGCGAGCACGGGGGAGCGTTACCTGTCGACCGCGCTCTTCGAGTACACCGACCTCGTGAACCAGCCGGCGACCGCACCGGCGCCGCCGCCGAAATAGCAAGAGTGAAGAGTGAAGAGTGAAGAGTGAAGAGTGAAAGCCCCCGCCCCAGGGGGTCTTTTCTTTCACTCTTCATTCAGTGGGGCGGCGGTTGACCGCCGCGGCGTGAGCGCATTCGCATCTTCAGCTGTGCGAACTTGTCGCGCTGCTCCGGGGTCAGGATGCGGTCGATCTCCGCGTTCGCGGCCTCGATCTCGGCGCGCACCGCGGGCCGTGCGGCATTCCACGCAGCGTTCATCCGGGAGTGATGTCTCGTGAGGATCTCCTCGACCTGCCGTTTCTGATCGGAGGTCAGGTCGAGCCGCTTCTCGAGGCGGGACGCAAGGAACGAAGGGGACGGCTGCGGCGGGCGGTCGTGCCACACGCGCCGCAGGAAGATCCGATCGGCGGCGATTCCAGCGAGCACTCCGACGACGAACGTCGCCGCGAGGACCGCGATCGCGAGCAGTGCGGTCCTGCGGGGACGGGGTGGTCCTGTCTGTTCATTCGCCGACATGGAAGCTTCCTCCTGCCATCGAAATCTCGACGACCTCGTTGCCGAAACCTTCGACGTCCGCGGGACGGTCGGAGACCGCGAGGGCGATGACTGCGGCAGCTGCGAGTGCTGCGATCCCGACGCCGACGGGGCGGAGCCAGGCGACGAGGATCTCAGCGACGGTCTGCTGACGGATGCGCTCGCGGATCCTTGCCGCGATGCGTCCTGCAGCGACGTCGCCGACCTCGTAGCGCAGTGAGGCCGCGTCGTCGCGGAGCCGTTCGAAGAAGTCGTCGTCAGTCATTGTCGTCTCCGTAAAGGTCCGCCAGGCGTTCCCTGAGTTTCTTCCGAGCGAGGGAGAGGTGCGAGCGGACGGTCCCTTCACTCAGTCGTGTCATCGCCGCGATCTCGGCGTGGTCGAACTGTTCGACGAGGTTCAGCCGCGCGACGATCCGCTGCATCTCGGGGAGCGAGTCGATCGCCGCGTCGATCCGCGCAGAGAGCTGACCGCTCCTCGCCGGAAGATCGGCTCCGTCGCGTCGCGGTGCCAGCTCGTGTCCGGTCAGCTCCTCGTGCACGATCCGTTTCCTGTGCTTCACCACGTCGAGCGAGAGGTTCGTGACGATGCGGAACACCCACGGCCCGAACGGCTCTCCCTCTTTGAACCGGCCGATCGCGCGAAACGCCTTCACGAACGCCTCCTGCGCGAGGTCTTCCGCGTCGTGGGAGTTGCGCACGATTCCCCACGCGATCGAGACGACCCGCTTGAGGTACTTCGAGACGAGGTAGTCGTACGCATTGGCATCGCCCGCGATGAGCCGCGCAATGGCATTCGCCTCCAGTGGGTCGGTCGTCTGTTCTGCCACGCGGCCTCTCGCAAAGGTGACCGGCGGTCGCCGGTCACCCCTGTCGGCTCGAGATTACCGCTTCCGGCGCGCTCCACGCTCGGCCATCGCTTTGGCGAGCTCGGCGCGCTGCTCCGGCGTGAGGACGTTCAGCGCCTTCGATGCGGCGGCGAGCATGTTCGTCCGAAGCGTCCGCTCGGTTGCGAGCTGCTGGTCGAGCACCTTCTGCGCTCCGGCGACGTCGTTGGGGTTCTGCAGCAGGAGCTGCATTGCGGTGCCCATGTTGCCGTGGAGCTGATCGCGCGAAGCGGCGTTCTGGGTCCGGACGTCGGCGAAGATCGTCTTGATCTGCGCGACCTGGGCATCGCTGAGTCCGAGCCGCTCCTGCATCTTCTCGAGACGCGCGAGCGGTCCCATTCCGGCGTCCATGCCCCCGGCGGCCATGCCGGGACGCATGCCGCGACTCATGCCGTGGCGGCCATCCGGCTGAGCGATTGCGATCGAGGCGATCACGACGACTGCGACGACCGCGACGACGAGTGTTCTCGTGAGTGTCTTGTTCATGTGTGCTGTCTCCTTCCGCAGGGATACGCCCGGCCGCCACGCTCCGTTGAATCGCGAGCTCAGCGGCGTCGGTCACGCGTTCTCTCGAGCGAGTAGGGGAGACAGTACGGATCGTCGACGCTGCAGCTCGCGTGCTCGAACTGCACGGTCGTATGCGTGATCCTGAACTCGCGGAGAAGCATCGCGTTGATCTCCTCGAGAAGCCGCGCCGTGCTTCTTACCGGCACGTCGCCGACCATCACGTGGCAGGAGAGGGCAGGGCGCGACGGGCCGAGCGCCCAGATGTGCAGGTGGTGGACGCCTTCGATCCCTTCGAGAGCGACGAGCGAGACGGTGACTGCACCCGGGTCGATGCCGGCCGGAGTTCCTTCGAGCAGAAGGTTGATCGTCTCGCGGACGACTCCGTAGCTGCTCCAGAGGATCAGCAGCGCGATCAGCGCGGAGATCATTGCGTCCCACCAGAACGAGCCGGTGAAGTGAATCACGATCGCTGCGACGACGATGCCGGCCGACGCCGCGGCGTCGCTGATCATGTGGATGACCGCGCCCTTCACGTTCACGTCCGAACGACTCTCGCGGTGGAGCGAGTACGCGGTCGCGGAGTTCACTGCCAGTGCGATGACCGCCATGATGAGCATCGCCCCCGCGTTCACCGGCTGGGGACTCTGCAGCCGCTCGAACGCCTCGGACAGCAGGAAGAAGGTGAAGCCCATCAGCGTCGCCGCGTTGATGAAGGCCACGAGGATCCCTGCGCGGTGGTACCCGTACGACTTGGTGTGGGTCGGGGGCCGACGCTCGAGGCGGACGGCGAAGAGCGCGAGGAGGAGCGCGAGCGTATCGGTCAGGTTGTGCAGCGCGTCGCCGATGAGGGCCAGCGAGCCCGCCCAGTAGCCGATCGTCAGCTCGGCCGCGACCACCGCCCCGTTCATCGCGGTCGCGATGGCGAGCTTTCGCGACACCGTGTCGCGGTGCGCCGTCAGGTGGTCATGCGCGTGGCTCATCCCGTGTCAGCGCGTCGAACGCTCCACTTTCTTCGACTTCGCCGCGACGCCTTCGGCCATCGAGACCCGGTGCGCCTTCATCCGGTCCGCGAGCTCGGCGTCGGCGATGGCGATGATCTGCGCAGCGAGGATGCCGGCGTTCCGCGCCCCCCCGATCGCCACCGTCGCAACCGGGATTCCAGGCGGCATCTGCACGACAGCGTAAAGCGCGTCCACCCCCTGCAGTGCGCCTCCGGCGAGCGGCACACCGATGACCGGACGCGCCGTCATCGACGCGACGACGCCCGGCAGATGCGCCGCCATGCCGGCCCCGGCGATGAACACCGCCGCACCGTCCCGCTCCGATTGCTCGATGATCTGTTTGGCTCGCTCGGGGCTGCGGTGAGCCGACGCAACGGTCATCTCGTACGGGACCCCGAGCTCGTCGAGCGCAGCAGCCGCACCGCTCATCGTCTCCGCATCGGAATCGCTTCCCATGATGATCAGGACCCACGGTTTCGAAGCCAACGTCGTTCCTCCGGAAGTACTCGAAATCAGATCAGCGGCAGCAGTGAGAAGCACGACGGCTGCCGGCGGCGGCCCGGCCGAGGCGGCAGGCCGGAGCGCGCGTCTTTCGCGACTACTGCGCCGGGGTGGACTGGCTTCTCGACTCGAGGGCCCGGTAGCCGATGTCGCGGCGGTAGCGAACGCCCTCGAATCTTACCTTCGTGGCGGCGTCGTACGCCTTCGCGAGCGCTTCGGTGAGCGTCGCTGCGCGTGCGCAGACGCTCGCGACCCGTCCCGCCTGATTGATCAGCCGGCCGTCGCGCTTGACCGTCCCGGCGTGGAAGATCTCGACGGAATCGTCCTCGATCGGGTCGAAGGTCACTTCCTGTCCCTTCGGGTAATCGTCGGGATAGCCGGCGACGGCGAGAACGATGCAGACCGCCGCCTCCTTGCGCCAGTTCAACTTGAGGTCGCCAAGGTTGCCGCGGGCGACGCGCAGGAAGACGTCCGCGAGGTCGTCATCGAGCCGCATCATCTGAACCTGCGTTTCGGGGTCGCCGAAACGGCAGTTGTACTCGAGGACCTTCGGCCCTTTGGGCGTCAGCATCAACCCGGCGTAGAGGATGCCGGTGTACGGCCGGTGCTCGGCGGCCATGCCGGCGATCGTCGGGCGGATGATCGAGTTCATGATCTCGCCGGCCATCTCTCCGCTGAGCACGACTGCGGGCGAATGCGAGCCCATGCCGCCGGTGTTCGGGCCCTCATCGCCGTCGAAGGCCTTCTTGTAATCCTTCGCGGGTGCGAGCGGCGCGGACTTCTTCCCGTCGGTCACGACCATGAAGGAGACCTCTTCGCCGGTGAGGAACTCCTCGACGAGGATCCGGTTTGCGGCATTGCCGAAGCGCTTCTCCTCGAAGACGAGGCGCAGGTACTCGGTCGCCTCCGCCTCCGACTGGACGACCAGCACGCCCTTGCCGGCCGCGAGCCCGTCGATCTTGAGGACTGCGGGGAATCCCAGCTCTTTCAGCGCTGTCCGGGCTTCGTCGGCGGACGAGCAGGCCCGCGCTTCGGCGGTCGGGATGCCGTACTTCCGCATGAACTCCTTCGAGAAGACCTTCGAGCCCTCGAGCTCGGCTGCGAGCCGGGTCGGGCCGAAGACCGGGAGTCCGCGTTTCTGGAACTCGTCGACGATGCCGAGGGTCAGCGGAAGCTCAGGGCCGACGATGGTGAGGTCGATCTTGAGCTTGTCGGCGAAATCGGCGAGCTCGATGATGTCGGCCACGCCGATCGGGACGCAGTCGGCAACCTGGGCGATCCCGGCGTTCCCCGGTGCGGCGTAGAGCTCGCGGACCAGCGGCGACTTCTTGAGCTTCCAACAGATGGCGTGCTCCCGCGCGCCCTGGCCGACGACGAGTACTCGCATGTCTCGCGATTGTAGCAGGCGGGTTCAGGGAGGGCCGGAGGGGAGGGGACCGGACCAATGGGACCGATGGGACGAATAGGACGAATGGGACCTATAGGACCTATAGGACCAATAGGACACCAAAGCCCCCCCGAGGCCTGCCGGTGCGTCAACCCGCACATCTCCCAGCCTTCCGTCCCGGGCGGGCGGGTTCCCATGGGTCCCATAGGTCCCATAGGTCCCATAGGTCCTATTCGTCCTATTCGTCCTATCCCGTTCCCCCCGGAACCCAATCCCTCCCCTCCCCGTCGCAGGGAAGTGTGCCTTCGCCCTAGACGTTCTTCCGGGAGCCCCCGTACTTAGGGCACGATGGTCGCGGAACTGCGCCTGATGAACCCGATAACGCCCCAGGTAGAACCGGACGATGCCCAGCTCGTGCAGACGATCCGGGGTGGAGACCAGGGGGCGTTCGAGCAGCTGGTGCGCCGCAAGACCTCCAAGGTCTACGCCCTCTGCTGCCGGATCATCGGCAACGCCGAAGACGCCAAGGACATCTCGCAGCTGGTCTTCATCAAGCTGTGGGAGAACCTCGACAAGTACGACCCCCAGTACGCTTTCGACACCTGGCTGTACCGGATGGTGACGAACGTCGCGATCGACTTCATGCGGAGCCGCCAGTCGCGCGACAACGCCGTGAACTCGAACCTGCGCCTCGTCAAGACCGCCACGGAAGCCGAGCAGACCGTCGTCGTCCAGCGCAAGGAAGTCGAGGCGGTCTTCGACGACGTCTCCGGCATCCTCTCCCCCAAGCAGAAGACGATTTTCGTCATGAACCAGATGGAGGACCTTCCCTCCGCCGAGATCGCGAGAATCCTCGGCTGCAGGGAGTCGACGGTCCGGAACCACCTCTTCAACGCGCGGAAGGCGATGCAGGCACAGCTGCAGAAGCGCTATCCCGAATACGCGCAGCTCTGGAGGGAGCGATGATCACCTGCCACGAGTTTCGCAGCAGGTTCGCCCCCGGGGCGAACGACGCCGGACTCCTCGATCACGTCCGCACCTGCGACGCGTGCCTCGATTTTGCGGCCCACGTCGATGCGGACGTGATGTTCCGCGCCATCGGTGGCGTGGAGATCGAGCCTCCGGGCGGAGTCGACGCCTTCGTCGGCGACGTCATGGCCCAGGTACGGCTCAGGAGCACCGAGAGCAACCTCCGGCCGATCCACCGCTTTGCCTGGAAGCGCCACCTCGCGGTCGCCGCGACGCTCGCGGTCACCTTCGCCGGTTCGTTGTTCGTCTATCGCAGCAACGCGCCGACGATTCCGGCCACGTCGGTCCAGCGCGCGGTCGTCGCGGCGCAGGCGGGTCATGCGGTCCGTCCGGTTTCCCTGACGACGAAGGCGGTGGTCGAGACGTATGACTCGCAGTTGGCAACGATCCTCGAAGTACCCACAGCAGAAACAGACAACGTCCAGATCGTCATGATCTTCGACGAGAACCTACCGGCGGACCTATGAAGCGTTTTGTCATCCTGATGATCGCCCTCCTCTTCGTGACCGGCTCGGCGTTCGCCGAAGCAGCCGAAGAGGCGAAGAGCCTGACCGTGCGGACCTTCACCTTCAAGCACAAGGCTGCCGAGAAGGCCGCGACCGCCGTGAAGGGGCTGATCAGCGCGGAAGGGTCGATGGCGATGCAGCCGTCCGGGAACTCTCTCGTCGTGACGGACCGTCCCGAGAACCTCAAGAAGATCGCCGCGGCGATCGAGCAGTTCGACCAGCCGGCGCAGGCCTTCCGCCTGTCGGTCCGGATCGTGTCTGCCGGACGCCTTACCTCCGGGGAAGCTCCGAAGGTCCGCGACGATCTCAAGGACGTCGCCGCGCAGCTCGCGGTGCTCCGCTACAACACGTTCGAGCTCGTCGGCGAGTCGACGTTCGACGGACGCGAGGGCGAGGCCGGGATCCTGCACCTCAACGGCTACCGCGCCGACTTCAAGCTCGGCGAGTACGACCAGGCGAGCGACTCGATCCGGGTCGAGGACTTCAAGCTCCTCCGCCAGGACAAGGACCAGCTCGGGCAGCTGCTCAAGACCACTCTGAATTTAAAAGTCGGACGGACTGTCATCCTCGGCGCGACGCGGCAGGCTCAAAGCGACCGCGCCCTGATGATGGTGCTGACCGCGAAGCGGTAACTCTTTCTCCTCACGCCCCGGGCGCGGCGCACGAATGCTCACCCGTGCGTCGCGCCCTCAGGGTCCGGCGGCGACCCGCTTCCGTTCCCCAAGCCACTCTCCCACCTCCTCCGCGTCCCGCGTGTTGAAGATGTGCTTCGGAGAGAGCCCCCCCTTCCGCGCGACCCACGTCCCTGTGAGCATGGCGTTGTACTCGCTGACCGAGTGGGCATCGGGGTTGATCGCGAAGAGCACGCCGTGGTCGAGCGCGCGTCCGATGTGCCGCCAGTCGAGGTCGAGGCGACGCGGATTGCCGTTGATCTCGATGATCACACCGCGCTCGGCCGCCTTCGCAAAGACACGCTCGTAGTCGACCTGGTACCCCTCGCGCGACAGCAGGAGCCGGCCGGTGAGGTGGCCGAGGAACGTGACGTGAGGATCGTCCAGCGCGCGGACGATGCGGTCGGTCATCGCGTCCCTCTCCATCTTGAAGGTCGAGTGGATCGACGCCACGACGAAGTCGAAGCGGTCGAGCACCTCCGCGCCGTAGTCGATCGAGCCGTCCAGGAGAATGTCGGCCTCGGTGCCGCGGAAGACGCGCATCGGAGCGACGGATTCCTCGTGCCGCGCGATCTCCGCGTGCTGCTGATCGAGCTGCTCCTCCGTCAGGCCCCCCGCGTAGTAAGCAGCCTTCGAGTGATCCGACATGCCGACGTACTCGAAGCCGCGATCGCGTGCCGCGCGCAGCATCTCGATCATCGAGTTGCGTCCGTCCGACCAGGTCGTGTGCACGTGAAACGTACCGCGGAGGTCCGAATGCTGCACGAGCTTCGGCCGGCGTTTCCGCGTGAGGTCGTCTCCGTTCTCCCTTCGTTCCGGCTCGACGTACGGGATGCCGACGCGCTCGAACAACGCCTCTTCCGTCGACGCTGAGACACGCCGGCCGGCCAGGTGGAGAACGCCGTTTCGCAGCGAAAAACCTGCGTCTCTCACTCTCTGCTCGAAGGCGGCGAGGAACTCGTCCGACCCGGTGCTCGCGAGCATCGCAGCGCCGAAGTCGCCAGGCTTTGCGAGATGGAACAGCACCTCCATCTCGCCGCGTGCGAGGCCGCGATAGGTCGTCTCGGTCAGAGGCTCGATGTCGTCGGCGACCTCCAGCAGGCGCTGCGCGAGGGCGTCGGGGTGCTTCGTCGCGATCACGATCTCGACGCGTGTGATGACTTCGAGGCGTCTCCGAACGGCGCCGGAGACCTCCGCGTTCTCGACTTCGTCGATGTTCGCAAGCAATGCGCGAAGGCTCTCTCCGACCTCGATGCCGACCGGCAGGAGAAACTTCGAGTGGCGCGCGCGGGCGAGCTCGATCCCCTCGAGGATCTTCTGCGCGGTCTTGGGCCCGAAGCCCTTGAGCTTCGCGACCCGGCCGTCGGCGGCCGCCTGTTCGAGCTCTTCGAGGGTCGAGACGCCGAGCTCCGCGTGCAGCACGCCGACCTTCTTGAGTCCGAGGGCCGGGACGCGCAGCAGCTCGAAGATCCCCGCGGGGTACTGGCTTCGCAGCTCCTCGAGATACGCCGACCGTCCCGTGCGGACGAGCTCTCCGACGATCTCTCCTGTCGCTTTGCCGATGCCGTCGATCTTCTGGATGCTGCCGGATGCAACGAGCCGTGCGAGGTCGGTCTCGAGCTTCTCGACTGCGCGCGCTGCACGTTCGAAGGCCCGGGCGCGGAAGGGGTTCGGGTCACCCAGCTCCACGTAGCGCGCGACCTCGTCGAGAGCCCTGGCAACGCTCCATTTGTCCATATTCGCGAGATTATGATGCGCGGATGCAAGAGAGCGACCGTCTGGCAGTCGCCGTCGACCTCACCTCCCGCGACGAGATTCTCCGGCTCGTCGACGAACTGCGAGGCGTCGTCGGCATCTTCAAGATCGGCCTCCAGGCCTTCATCGCCAACGGACCGGCCCTCGTTTCAGAGATCGTCCAAGGCGGTGAGCGCGTGTTCCTCGACCTTAAGATCCACGACATCCCGAACACCGCGAAAAACGCGATCCGGGAAGCCGCAGGCGTCGGCTGCTTCATGACCACCGTGCACGCCTCGGGCGGGGACGCGATGCTGCGCGCCTGCAACGACGAACGGTTGCTCGTTCTCGGTGTCACCGTGCTCACGAGCCTCGACGCGGGCGAGCTTCACGGCATCGGATTCCAGGGTGAGCCTCTGCCGAACGCGGTCCGCCTCGCCAGGCTCACGCGCGACGCAGGCCTGCGCGGCGTGGTCGCCTCGCCGCTCGAGATCGCCGCGATCCGCGAGGCTTGCGGCCCAGACTTCACCATCGTTACCCCGGGAATCCGTCCCGCTGGCGCGGACGCAGCGGATCAGCGAAGGACTCTCACGCCGCGCGAGGCGATTGCGGCCGGCGCCGACTACCTCGTCGTCGGACGCCCGATCACGGATGCACGTGACCGGCGTGCCGCGGCGGAAGCGATCGTCGAGGACATCGCCAGGGCGTAGGGACTCTTCCCTGAAAGAGTCCCCAAGAAAAACGAGCCGGACCGAAGTCCGGCTCGTCGTGCGATGGTCGCGGAAGATGATTACCGGCCGCTGACTGCTCGGCGCCGTGGGCCGCAGTTCCCGCCCGGGCCGGGGAAGAAGATCTCGCGGCTCGAGAACTGGCGGCGGTTGCCGAGGGCGTCGGTCGCAACGGCGCGGATCAGGCGCTCGCCGCGGGACGTTTCGTCGAGGTTCACCGGGACGCGCCAGGTGAGTACCGGAGTGCGCGACGAGACGTCGGTGCGCGGGTTCGGGCCGAAGGTCGCGTTCCCCAGCGAAGTGCTTCCGAGGAACAGCTCCACGGCGACGATCTTCTGCCGGCCGGTGACCCAGCCGTGGATCTCGGAGCCGGCGCACGAGAGCTGGTAGATGGTGTCGAGCTCGATGTTTCCGGCCACCTCGCCGCATGCGCCCCAGGTCTGGAGACCGGTGCGGTCACCGACGACGTAGACGTACGGTCCGACGGCGACGGGGTCGAACTTGACCTCGTCGTCATTCAGCATCGAGACGTTCTCGTACAGCCGCTCGGCGTTGCCCTCGTACGGCGGCATGCCGAGGTCGAACACGTCGAAGGCGATGGTCCGTGCAGGCTGGAGCGTCTGGGGATCGCGCTCGTCGATCATCGTGATGATGCGGCCGTTCGCCTCGTCGATCCACGCCTGGCGGTGGAAGACGATCTCGTTGCCACGCTCGATCGCGAGGTACTGCGGGATCGTGAGGATCGACGAGCGGCTGAGCGAGCCGAGCGACGAGACCGAGAAGAGGTGCAGCACGCTGTCATCGCCGGCGACCACCATCGTGCCGCCCGACGCATCGAGCCAGAGCGACGGGCTCGAGATCGATGAGACGAAGGCCGGCAGGGCAGGATTCGAGACGTTGTACGAGTAGAGACCGCCGCCCTCGGTCGCGACGATCAGGAAGCCGCGCGAGAACGCGATGTCGTTGAAGCCCCAGTGCAGCCGGTTGTCGGTGCTGACGATGGAGCCGACGCGCACCGGCGACGTGAGCGTGGCGACGTTGAAAATCTCGATCCGCGTCACGCACGGCACCGCAAAGTGCGAAGGATGGCAGGGCATGTCGGTCAGCGGGTAGAGGCCGGCGAGCGTGTTGCCGCTGACCGCGAGCTGCCGGAAATGCCAGCCGGGCGTCCGCGACAGGAGCGCAGGCGCTCCGGTGCCGGCCTTCGGCGGGCGAAGGTCCCAGATTTCGAGACCCGCTTCGCTGCTGAGGAAGAGGATGTCGTTCGCGAACGCGACGCCACCTCTGCTCTCCCGCGACGCCATCGCGGTGACGACGTCCTCCCGGGACGAAAGCAGCTCGCCGAGGGAGTTGACCGTGTAGGTCGTCAGCGTCTGTCCCCGCAGGGCGAAGACCGAGTTGCCCGAGCGGAAAACGCCGTGAGGCGAGGCCTCGAAGGACGACGTCGCAGGAGCCAGTCCCGCGCGTGTCAGCGGGCAGTCTCCCTGAAGATGATCCGCGAGGAGGAGCGGTGAGGACAGAACGACGAGAATGAGAACCAGAGCGATCCGTGAGAAAGCGCGCATGAAGCCTCCCTGAACACACCCGTGAACGCCCGTTGCAGGAGCATCGAACCGCTCCGGCACCGGCGACGCCGCTGATCGTGCAGCAGCGCCGCGCACTGAAAAAGAGCCTGGTTGCTTTGATCTGGACCGTTAACTATGGCGTAAGCGACGCGTTCTTTGCAACTTCCAGGGGCGGAAAGGGCGCTCGGAGGTCATGTATCAT
This sequence comes from Thermoanaerobaculia bacterium, assembly GCA_049298815.1. Lineage (GTDB taxonomy): Bacteria > Acidobacteriota > Thermoanaerobaculia > Gp7-AA8 > Gp7-AA8 > JBAQWH01. The sequence continues at coordinate 19,586 of JBAQWH010000655.1, forward strand.
GATCGAGGCCGGAGGCAGATCGCTGCACCATCCGTGACGATCCGACTTCGGAACGGGAGACTATGCTCGACGGTCACGCGCTGGTTCTGAACCGCCTTTTCCAAGCCGTCCAGATCACGTCGGTGAGGCGCGCTCTGACCCTCTTGTACAAAGGGCACGTGCGGGCGGTCGACTCCCAGTACCGTACCTACGAGTTCGTCGAGTGGGCCGACATTCCGGTCCAGCCCTCGGATACCTTCGTCTCGACACCCCGCCGGAACATCCTGATTCCCCTCGTCGTCCAGCTGCTCGTCTTCGACAAGATGCCGCGGCAGGAGGTGAAGTTCTCCCGCGCGAACATCTACCTCCGCGACCAGAACCGCTGTCAGTACTGCGGGCGGAAGTTCCCCTCGTCCGAGCTGTCGCTCGATCACGTCGTGCCGATCTCGCGGGGCGGGAAGTCGACGTGGGACAACGTCGTCTGCGCGTGCCTCCCATGCAATGTCCGCAAAGGGAACAAGCTGCTCAGCGAATACGGTGCGAGGCTCATCCGCGCGCCGCTCCGCCCGCGCTGGCACCCGCTGCACCGGCTGCAGGGGCGGACCTACCCGGAGATCTGGAAGAACTTCCTCGACGAGGCCTACTGGACCGTCGAGCTCCGCGGCTGAACGCCTGGCGAGCCGGGCGGGTGCGACTCTTGCTACACGCCGGACTGAGGAGTTTCTGCGCCGTGCGACGCAGCAACCTTCCAGGCAATGGAGTGGCAGCGATGACGTTGGTGAATTCTCTCTGCGCGGAGATCAGCGTGTTTCAGGGGATCGGCGAAACAACGGGAGTCTTCGTCGAGCGGAGCGCGATCCGCGGCAAGAAGGGCCTGTGCAAGAGCATGCGCGACCTTTCGATCAAATCGCGTGTTCTCGGCGATGGGTACTACTACATCCCGGTGGACCTCTGGCCGAAAGGGCAGGAACCGGTGGTCGTGCACAAGCATGACTGGACCGTGATCAGCTCGATCCCCCGCACCTCGCGCGCCGGCAAGAAGCGCGTCAAGACCGAGGCGTGACGGCGCGCGGCGCCCCTGCTTCCGCAGTGGTATGCGCCGTGCAGCCGGGCCCTTCGAAACGGACTTTTGGAGTGATGCGATGAAACTCATGAAAATCGCGCTGATTGCGCTCGTCCTCGCCGTCCCTGTGTTCGCGCAGGAGGAAGAGGGTCCAGGGCAGGCGCAGGGTGCAGCCGTCGACACGACGGGCAAAGGCTATACGGCCGCGTACGTCATCGACGCGAAGACCGGGCAGGTGCTGTTCGCGGAGAACGAGCACACTCCGCTTCCGACGGCCTCGATGGCGAAGATGATGACGCTGCTCATCGCGATGGAAGAGATCCGCGACGGGCGGCTCGCCTACGACACGCCCATCACGATCTCGGCGCGCGCCTCGAAGATGGGCGGGTCGCAGATCTACCTGCGCGCCGCCTCGGTGTGGCCGGTGAAGAACCTGCTGATCGCGACGATGGTGCAGTCGGCCAACGATGGCGCGCAGGCGCTCGCCGAGAAGATCGCCGGCTCGTCCGAGAACTTCGCCGACCTGATGAACCAGCGGGCACAGGAGCTCGGGCTCACGCACAGCCGCTTCTATGACCCGCACGGCCTGCCGAACTCGGTGAACCCGTCCCAGGTCAACACGATGTGTCCGCACGACCTCGCGATCCTCGGGATGGAGCTGATGCGCTACCCGTTCATGCGGCAGCTCGCGGTGATCCCGGAGATGGAGTTCCGAAACGGCACGCTCGAGAAGATCTACAACCCCAACCACCTGATCAACCCGCGCAAAGCGAACTTCATGGACGACGCGACCGGCATCAAGACCGGCTACACCGGCGCCGCTGGATACTGCGTCACCGCTTCGGCCAAGCGCGGCAACTTCGAAGTGGTCGCCGTCGTGATGGGCGCGAAGACCGGCGGCGGATCGAACGGATCGTTCGCAAACGCGTCGAAGTTGTTGAACGAGGCGTTCGTCAACTACCGCGTCGTCGTCCCGGCCAAGAGCGGGGCGGTCGTCGGCGAGGCGACCGTGACGGGCGGCCGCACGAAGAGCGTGCCGGTCGTCGTCGGCCAGGACGCCGAAGCGCTCGTCAAGCGCGGCCAGGAGAAAGGCATCAAGGTCTCGTTCGCCGGCGCAACGGTCCAGGCCCCGGTGAAGAAGGGGCAGAAGCTCGGGACCGTTGTGATCAAGTCAGGCAACGAGACGATCGCGAAAGTGCCCGCACTCGCCGGCGCCGACGTTCCGAAGCAGGCCTGGTGGAAAGCGTTCTGGCCGTTCTGATCGCTCACTCGAACACGACGCGCCGGCCATCGATCCGATGCCGGCGCGTCGCGAGGTTCGTGAGCGCGTCGACATAGGCGTCGTGCTCCTGCACGAGAACCCGCGCCGACAACGTCTGCGCCGTATCGCCGTCGAGAACCTCGACGGCCCGCTGTACCAGGATCGGACCCGCGTCGAGGTTCTCATCGACGAAGTGGACCGTACATCCCGTGACCTTCACCCCGTACGCGAGCGCCTGCGCC
>JBAQWH010000656.1:0-6645 GCA_049298815.1 Thermoanaerobaculia bacterium
CGGCGTACGGCCTTGCCGGACGAGCGCGATCAGCTTCTTCTTGAATTCATCGGGGTACGCTTTGCGTGTCTTTGCCATCGTGGTTCACCTTCATGTTCTGGTGTCCACGAAACCGGGTCAACTCCAAAACTCAAGAGTAGCAACGATTTAGCCCGCGCAAGCGGGCTTTTTTGTTGCACACGAAAATGGGCAGATCTCTAGGTTTCTTAAGGTCTGATCAGTCTTGCGTCCCCTTGTTCGCGATTGCACGCGCTCGTCCGGTTTCGACGGCGCGTCCCAACCACTACTGAGCCAGATCCCGACTCCACGTAATGTGGACAACCGGCGGAACGGGGCAGAGCACATCGCGCAACCATCTCGAACGGACGGACGTGATGACGGTTGCGCCCGCCAGTCGCGAACAGGGGCAGAATGTGGGCCGCGGAATAGCGACGAGCACGGCGAAGTGTGGGGTCGACTATTTTCAGGGGATACCATGCTAAGCCGAAGACTCACGTGGCGAGCCGTGCTCGCCCTCGTCACGCTCACCTGGGCTACTGCCGCATGGGCCCAACCCACCACGGTCACGTTCGCGCCTTCGGCTCCCACCGCGGCAGACGTGATAACGGCGCAAATTAGGTATCAAGGACTAGTCTGCGCGTTCATTCCAACAACAACTGTTGTCGGTACAACCGTTCGGACGGACGTTGAGATCTTCGGTTGCGTCGTGGGTCCACCGTCTGGAACTCTCCTCGAGTATGTGCCGTTCGGTCCGCTCCCTGCGGGGACCTACAGCTACGAGCTGTACTTCCGGTACGACCAATCTCCGCCGGTGCTTCGTCAGGTGCAGCAGCCGCTCGTAGTGAGTGCCGCGCCCGCTGCCATTCCGGCATTGCAAATTGAATTGCTCGTACTCCTTGGAGTAGGGCTGGCACTTATCGCGATCTTCGTGTTGCGACGGTTCTGACATGGGCCGTCGACTGTTGACTCTCTCCATTCTTCTTCTCGCGACAGTATCGACAGCCTACGCAGAGCAGACCGAGAAGAGCAAGATGAAGCGTGTGCGTGACAAAGTGCCAGACGAGTACATCGTCATCCTCGACGAAGCCACGCCTCCCGACGAAGTCGGAAGTATTGCGGAGCAGCTCACCAGTGCGCACGGTGCGGTGCTCCTGAACGTGTGGAAGGATGCCCTGAAGGGGTTTGCTGCGCGGATGGATGAGATCCGCGCCGAGGCCATGAGTCGCAAGAAGGAAGTGACGTACATCGAGGAGAACTCGTTCACGTACCTCTCGGCGAGCCACGCAACGAATATCGACCCTCGGAGCTGCGATCCCACCCTCCAGCAGTGTCCGACCGTGGCTGACAACCGTCTCTGGCACCTCGACCGAGCAGACCAGAAGAGCGCCGACCCTACGTACACTTACCGTTACTGCACCGACGGCTCGGACGTCACGGTCTACGTTGTTGACACGGGCGTGAATCGTCACCACAACGAGTTTGGAAACGCGGCGCGCGTGAAGTCGGGATACAACGCGACGGGCACGAGCACAACGAATGACCATATGCCTGCGGATGATCCCTGCATCGGCTTCGCCCTCGCACCAACGGGCCTTTACGAGAACCTCGAGCAGCAAAAGTACGTCCGCGAAATCCAAGCGCCGGGGCATGGAACGGCGGTCGCGTCGGCACTCGGCGGAAGACGCGTCGGCATCGCGAACAACGTGACGATCGTACCGATCAAAGTGTCGCGGTGCGATCAGTTCTCGGCGCGCTACCGGATCGCCGCCCACTTTTATTCGGTGAACGAGACTATGTTTCGCCCGACCGTCACCGGGCAAATCGCAGCGATCTACCGCGCCACGAATAGCGGTACGACGGCGGGATCAGATCCCATATCGGGCGATTGGCCAAGTGCGGCGAACACCCTCATCACTGACGGCGACGTGGTCTGGAAGGTTATTCCAAGTGTGGAATGGCAGACGTCGCAAACGACCACGATGATCATCGATGGTCTAAATTGGATTCTCTCCGCCGAGAACACCCAAGGGCCCAAGAGCTACGCGATCGTCACCCTGAGCACGTACGCGCTCCCCTCCGACCCGAACGTGGTCGGGACAGACAACACCACGCTTGAAGGCGTCGTGCGGACGCTGCTTGCAAACAACATCACCGTCATCGCGTCCGCGAATAATCAGAATGGGAATGCCTGCGACACGAGCCCGGCTCGGCTGTCCGCGGGGAATCCTGACGCGACCGTCGCGAGTAACGTCATTACGGCTGGCGGGTCGATGCTCCTTAATCGGCCGTGGTCCGTAGACATCTCCGATGTGGATGGAAGCTACGCCGATGGGAACGGCAAAGGTCTTGAGCCTGCATTCGACTGGAAGCAAGGGGTACGCGACGCGCGATGGATCTGTGGTGCGGGAGACTCCGACCCGTGCTCGAATGTCGCTGCGGCCTGCCTCGGCTTCTCGGATCTATCGCAGTGCTCCCCTGACCCAATGAGTAGTGGGACTTACAAGAACTTTACGGGCGGGTCGAACGGCGGTCCGTGTGTGACGCTGTTCGCACCGGCGAAGAATCTTTTCCTCGCTTCGCCGGCCGGAGCAGATCAGTATCGAGATGCGCGCCTGAGTGGCACACTCGCGAGCGGCACGTCGTGGTCAGCGCCCATCGTCGCGGGGTTTGCCGCTCGGGTGATGCAGGGACGCGGCAACCTCACGCCGGTGGAGATACGAACGGCTCTGGAGAATGCGTCGGGCCCCGACCTAGATCCAGGGACGCTTCAGACGTACGACCACACCGGCGCGCCGATCAGTCCTCTCGCGCCCAACAGGCTTCTCCACCTTTCCGATGTGAGCATCACCGCACACCCGCAATCGACGCCCGCCGCGCTTTCCGGTCCGACAGCGCTCAGCGTCAGCGCGGGCGGGACGTCCAACCTCGCGTACCAATGGTACGAAGTGATCCTTGCAGACGGTGCTAACTTCGGCTTCGACGCCGCCACCTACAAGCGTGGGGCGCACCCGCCCAATGCATCCACACTCATCGCGGGTGCAACTATTGCAACGTACGAAGCCCCTGCCTCAAGCACGCACCGAGCGTACTGGGTTCGGATCACCAACTCCTGCGGGTCAGCCGACAGTGATATCGCCGTCGTAGTGCCCCGCCCTGGCGCTCCGTCCAATGCTGTCGCCGAGGCGGCCTCGCTGACGAGCGTTACGATTACGTGGGCGGCGGGAAGCGGGGCGGAGCAGTACCGGATTGAACGGAAGATCGCCGGCCAGGCGTGGACCACCGCAGGGACGGTCGGCGCCGGGACGCTGTCTTTTACCGAGTCGCCCCTAGCGCCGGGAGGGATCGTGGTCTGTCGAGTTGTCTCCCTCTCCGGCAACGCGTATCTGCCAACGCAGAGCCTCGCCGCGTCGATCCCGAGCAACTCTGACATCGCAAATTTGAAGGCGAGCTCGTATGAAATCCTCGCGATGCCACCTGCCTACACAGCAATCAAGGCGCAGCACCTCATTGAGCTGCGGCAGGCGGTGAATGCGCTTTGCGATGCGATCGGCGCGCCGCAGGAGTACCAAGCAGGCGAGCTCCTGCTCTCCGCGCTGCAGGGAACCACGGTGCAGGCGTCGCACTTCAACACGATGATGACGAAGATCGGCAACGTCCGGACGAACGCCCTCCTCGGAATGCCTGCGCCCGCATTCTCCTCGACACTTACGGTTGGGAGATCCGTTGATCGCGGCGATCTCTTGGACCTGCGCAACGCTCTGCAGTAGCTTTCGCAGAGGCTCGAAGCGTAGCCGCGAGCTATGCAAGTGGTCGCCAGCGTCCTATTGGCGTCGAGGCGATTGGATCTGGGTTGAGGTCCGGTGAAGCCGTAAGTGGCGAAGCGTCCACGGGCACGATGAAGCGTGCGTTCAGTTTCGGTGAACAACGCTAACGTGCCGCTCGCGGTATCGGTAAACGCCGGGCCAGCACACGATTCACGCGCGGCGGCTGACGGTCCGAAGGAGAGCCCAGTCAGTGAGGCATGCGCCGAACGGCACGGCGGGGTGACCCGCTTGCCATTCTGCCGTGGTGCTGCGCTCCGTTGTTGCGGCGCTCTTCGGTCGCCGTGGAGTGCGAAGCGAGCCACCAGCAGGCGAAGACGGCGCCGAACAGGCCGACGAGGCGGTAGAACATCTCGGCGATGCGCCACGAAGCGGCGGCGGCGGTGCTGAAGTGTTCCTCGCTCCAGCGGTCGAGCTGGTTCGCATAGGTCGACTCCGCGGTAACGAATGCCCCGATCGGATGAAGCGCGGCGATGAGGATCAGCGAGACGAAAAACGCCAGCAGATTCGCGCGGCGCCAGGGGCGGTCATTCGATCCAAACAGGCCGACGAGCAGGATGACGTTGTAGGTGAGCTGCGCCACCGGAAGGATGGTGGTCGGGAAGGAGCCGCTAGGCGAGAGGACGGTCATGCGCGACTTTCCGGCAGTCACCTCAGCATCCGCGAATCGGGTGTCGAACTGGAGGAGCGTCTCGGTGCCGGCGGCGACGAAGCGGTTGTATGCCGATGCGGTCGCAACCCACAGCAGCAGGCCGAGCAGGACACCGACGATGAACCTAACGAGTCGCAGCATCGATCGGCCGGACGCGCGTCGTCCAGAACGCGAAGATCAGAACCGCCGCCCCGAACATCACGCTCTGCCAGACCGCGAGGTGGAACGTCTCGAATAGCTCGGGGCGATAGCGGCCGAGAAGGAACAGGGAGGCGATCCGAACGACGTTCAGCGCCTCGACTGCAAGAGCTCCCAGGGCGATGCCGAGCAGCCGCGATCGTAACGGTGCGGCGAAGGCGAACATCGCGGCACAGAGGAAGACGAGAGCCTCGATCCCATTGCAGCCGTTCTTGATGTCGACGGCGAAGCCGCCACCCCGGATGATCGTGCCGTAGCGGGCCACGTCCTGTCCGATTGCCTGAAGTGCCGACGTCGAAACGGCGGTGATTCCCCGCGTGAAGGGCGCGATGACGGCCCGGTCGACGACTTTCGGCGTGGTGATCACGTAGAAGAGTACGAGCAAACCGGCAAAGCGGAGGATGAATCGAACCTGCGCCTTGTTCATCGGCGTCGCGCGGCCTCGCATGACACCCACGGTACCGGAGATGGGAGAGTTTTGCGGTGCTGGAAGAAGCAGATGGTCTGAAACTGGTCCCTGCCCACGCATTGCAGACGCGAGCGAACTCCATCCATGGCCATCAAGCCGCAGCAAACTCATAACCCAAAGGTCGCAGGTTCAAATCCTGCCCCCGCAACCAATGAAATCAAGCAATACGGCCACCTTCACGGGTGGCCGTATTCGTTTTCGTGATCCTCGAAAACCACGTTGAACGGCATTTGCGTATGTCCCGAGTCGATGGCGAGCGCGGACAGAGGCGCTGGAGCGCTCGGGTTCGAGTCTTCTACCCGGCCGATAAGGTCGCCGCGGCCATTGTCGATTGACACTCAGGTGTGATCCGGTGCGTCGATGCCGAGGTCGCGGCAGATCTTTCGGACGAGTTCATCACGGATCTCCGAGTGGCGGGGAACCGCGGAACGGCGGTTGAGCGCCTGGTTGATGAACCACGAGTGACGGCTGCCTTCGCGATCGAGCTCGCACCCGTGGGATGCGAGCCAGCGCTCAAACGCGCGCCGCTTCATACCGCGATGCGGATCTCTTCGAAGTGAGCGGTCGCAGCGGAACGCGCTTCGGCACGGTTGGCCTGCAGAGCCTCGTGAAGCGTGGCGCGCAGGGTTTCGACGAGTTCCTCGCGGGTTGCCTCTTGGCAGTTCACGCCGGGTACCTCTTCGATCCAACCGATCCACCAGTCACCCGATTGCTGCACGATTGCGGTGTACTCGCTCATGGTCTGCATGCTAACAACCGATCGCACCAATGTCTTTCTCAGAGACAGAGAGTCGGTCGCCGCGTGTCCGACGGAGCCCGAAGCAGCCCGAAGTCGGGTGGCGTAAGATGCTGATCCTGTGGGTGTTGCGTGGGGTGGCTTGGCGTGGGGGTGCGCCCCAATTCCCTTCATAGCCCAAAGGTCGCAGGTTCTACATCGGTAGCTCCGAAGACCCGGCGACGCGCGCCTCCAGCGCAACGGTGACGAGGTACGCGGCTGGATCCGTCGGTACCGGCCACGGGGGCGCTGTGCCGGGCATGCGCTACGTCGAAGCGAACGTGGCATCTCCAGCGTCTCCATCGGCCAGGTTGCGAGACGGAGCAGGAGCGAGTCGCGCGGGCGGATGGCGCTCCTACATCAGCATGAGCACGAGCACTCCCGCGGCACCGAGGATCGCGAACATGAGCGACACGCGCAGGAACATGGCCCTCGAGCCGATGGCGGCCACGATTCCGGCCTTGAACAGGAGGTTGGAGAGAAAGGCCACGAGAATCACGCGCCACACCTGGGCGGGCGGGATCGCTCCGTCCGCGCCGAGCTTCGCCGTGGAAAGCGTGATCGCGTCGACGTCGGTCAGCCCTGCGACCCCCGCCACCACGAATAGTCCGCGCGACCCAAGTTCCTGCCGCACCCACGCCACGGCCAGCTTCACGAGGACGTACGCAGCGGCGAACGCGAGCGCCCCTTTGAGCATGGTCGGGTTGGACTGCGCGGGCATGTCCGCCGG
>JBAQWH010000657.1:0-1774 GCA_049298815.1 Thermoanaerobaculia bacterium
GCGGACGACCATCGTCCGGATCGCATCAGCGACCTCATCTGGCGTCGCGCAGGAGACCCAGAGTTCCTCGCTGGGAAGGCGTCGCTGATCGAGGAGCAGGAGCCTGTTTCCCTGCCAGCGGAGAGGAGTCACTTGCGTGGGGTTTGGACCGGGGACCACCTCGATATACTAGCGCGCCTAAGCAGGAGGCAATTCAATGGTGAAGGTAGCCATCAACGGATTCGGCCGTATCGGAAGGAATGTGTTCCGCGCGGCTCTCGAAAAGAAGTTCAACGTCGAGATCGTGGCCGTCAACGATCTGACCGCTGCATCCACGCTCGCGCATCTGCTCAAGTACGACTCCATCCACAAGACGATCTCGAACGACGTCACGTCGACCGAGAACGGCATCAAGGTCGACGGCAAAGAGCTGCGCGTGTTCTCCAATCCAGACCCCGCGAAGATCCCCTGGGGCGACGTCGGCGCCGAGATCATCATCGAGTCGACCGGCCGCTTCACGGACAAGGCGAAGGCCAGCGCACACCTGCACGACAGCGTCCATACGGTCATGATCTCCGCGCCGTCGAAGGATGCGGACGCGACGTTCTGCTTCGGCGTGAACGAGGAGACGTACGACCCGTCGAAGCACGCGATCATCTCGAACGCCTCGTGCACCACGAACTGCCTCGCGCCGCTTGCGAAGGTGCTGCACAAGAAGTTCGTCATCACCAAGGGCATCATGACCACGATCCATTCGTACACGAACGATCAGGTCATCCTCGACTTCCCGCACAAGGACCTGCGCCGCGCGCGCGCTGCCGGCATGTCGATGATCCCGACGACGACCGGGGCCGCGAAGGCCGTCGGCCTCGTGCTGCCGGAGCTCAAGGGCAAGTTCGACGGCATCTCGGTCCGTGTGCCGACGCCGAACGTCTCGCTGGTCGACCTCTCGTTCGCGACTGAGAAGGCGGCGACCGTCGAGGAGATCAACGCCGCGATCCGCGAAGCCGCCGACGGTGAGCTGAAGGGAATCCTCGGCTACTCCGACCTCGAGCTCGTCTCGATCGACTTCAACCACGACGCGCGCTCGTCGGTCGTCGACACCGCGTACACCCGCTCGGTCGACCCGCACCTGCACAAGGTGCTCTCCTGGTACGACAACGAGTGGGGCTACTCGAACCGCTGCCTCGACCTCGTCGAGCACATCGCGAAGGCGCGCAAGTAGGCCTCGGAAAATGCGGCCCGGGCGCACCGCCTCGGAGCGCGGACTTCCGTCCGCCCGTGCCGGACTCCGGTCCGGCACGGCGACCACCGATGCCCGACGTCCCACCGCAGCGGACTGCTCTTCACCCATGAGGATTCAGCCATGATTGAGATCCGCACGTTCGACACCCTCAACCTGCAGCCCGGCTCGCGCGTCTTCTACCGCGTCGACTACAACGTGCCGCTGGAAGGGAGCCGCATCACCGATGCGACCCGCATCGAGGAGACGCTCCCGACGCTGCGCAGGCTGCGCGAGCGCGGTGCCGCCATCGTCGTCGCGAGCCATCTCGGCCGGCCGAAGGGCGAGCGGAAAGAGAAGTACTCGCTCAAACCGGTGCGCGAACGCCTCGCCGAGCTCCTCGAGCTCGACGTGCAGTGGGCCGACGACTGCATCGGCGACGAAGCGGAGCAGAAAGCCCGCAGCCTCGCGCCGGGCGGCATCCTCCTCCTCGAGAACCTCCGCTTCCACGCGGGGGAGGAGAAGAACGACGCCGCGTTCGCCGCGTCCCTCCGCCGGCTCGCCGACTTCTAC
>JBAQWH010000658.1:0-6033 GCA_049298815.1 Thermoanaerobaculia bacterium
GGTCCGCACCGTCCGCACGGGGGAGCCGCTCGCGTTCGCGCTCGCGCCTGCGTTCGCCGAGACGATCGAGGTCGCGGCGATCCGCGCGGAAGAGGCGACCCCGGTCACCAAGACCGACGTCTCTCGCGAGCAGATCGAGCGCGAGTACCACGGCCAGGATGTCCCGCACCTGCTGCGCGACGCGCCGGGCCTCACGGCCTTTTCGGAGTCGGGTGTGGGCGGCTCGGGCTACTCGTACATCAGCCTCCGCGGTGCGCCGCATTCGCGCATCAACTTCACGCTCGACGGCGTGCCGCTCTCCGACTCCGAGGACATGGGCGTGTACTTCGTCGACTTTCCCGACCTCGCTCGCTCGCTCGAGAGCGTGCAGATTCAGCGAGGGGTGGGGACCTCGACCTTCGGCACCGCGGCCTTCGCCGGCGCGGTGAACATGGAGAGCGTGGCGCACGCTCAGGAGGCGCGCACCGAGGCGACCCTAGGCACCGGTTCATTCGGCAACCAGCAGACGTCGGTCGGCTGGCACTCCGGCCCGCTCGCCAACGGCTTCTCGCTGTACACCCGCGCCTCGTTTCTCCAGAACGAGGGGTACCGCGAGAACTCGTCGACCCGCCAGCGCAACATCTTCTTCTCCGGCGCGAAGCAGATCGGCGACGACGCGCAGCTCAAGATCACCGGCTTCACCGGACGCGAGTGGATGGAGTCGTCGTACTACGCGACCGACGCAGACACGCTTCGCGTCAATCGTCGCGCCAATCCGCTGAAACCCGAGGAGAAGGACAGCTTCGGCTACGACCTCGCGCAGGTGCAGTACATCCGCGCGCTCGACGCCGGCAGCAACATGACCGCGTCGGCCTACTACCAGCGCGGCTACGGCTGGTATCGCCTCTACAGCTCCAGCACCGGCAATCTTCGCGAGTACGGGCTCGACGGGATGCTCCTCGGCGGCATGCTCACCTTCTCGAAGAAGATCGGGAACGTCTCGACGAACTACGGCGTGCACGCGAACCACTTCAAGCGCGATCACACGCGCGACGACCTGACGGTCGGCGTGCGCAACTACGCGAACTACGGCGTCAAGCGCGAGGTGAACGCGTTCGCGAAGGCGACGTGGGAGTCCGGCCCGTGGGCGGTTTACGGTGACGCCCAGGTCCGACGCTCGTCGTTCGACTACACCGGCAGCGTCGACATCGCGCCAATCGACTGGACGTTCTTCAACCCGAAGGCTGGCGTGCGTTACGCCCTGCGGGCCGGATCGAGCGTCTATGCCTCCGCGGGCATTGCCACGCGCGAGCCGACGCGCAACGACCTCTTCCTCGGCGAGGACAACCCGAGCGTCGCCCATGACCTCCACGCGGTGCGGCCCGAGCGGGTCGTCAACTTCGAGCTCGGCTGGGAGTACAGGACGCCGCGCCTCGACGTCTCCGCGAACCTCTACGCGATGGAGTTCCGCAACGAGATCGCGGCCACCGGCGAGCAGTCTGAGATCGGCCTCACGCTCCGCCGCAACGTCGACGACAGCTACCGCCGCGGAATCGAGCTCGATGTCGCGTATCAGGCCCTCGAGAGCCTCCGCCTCCGCGCCCGTGCGAACCTCAGCAACAACCAGATCGACAGCTGGACGCAGTTCTACGAGGTCTACGACGAGAACTGGGAGTGGGCCGGAACGCGTCCCGTCACCTACGGAGGCGTCGAGCCGCTGCTCACCCCGGCCGTGATCCTCAACGCCGGCTTCGACTACACGCCGCTCCCGAAGCTCACCCTCGGCGCGGTCGGCCGCTACGTCGGCAGGTCGTATCTCGACAACACGAACAACGAGGACCTCGTCACGCCGGCCTACTTCGTCGCCGACGCGAACATTTCGTACGCGGTCTCGGACTGGGCGCGCATCTCGCTGCAGGTGAACAACGTGTTCGACAACGACGAGATCAACTCCAGCGGCTACGACTGGATCTACTTCCAGGGCGAGCAGCTCGCGGGAACCGCGTACTACTACCCACAGGCCACGCGGAACGCCACCGTGCTGCTGGACCTTCGGTTCTGACACCTTGAGCAGCCTCGAGATCATCGCGGCCGTCGTCACGGCGGTCAGCATCTGGCTCGCGACGAAGGAGAACGTCTGGTACTTCCCGACCGGGATTGCCAGCGTCTTCCTCTACGCGTGGGTCTTCTTCGGCGCGCGCCTGTACGCGGAGACCGGACTGCAGGCCGTCTGGCTCGTATTGATGATCTACGGCTGGCACGAGTGGCTCCACGGCGGGGCGAACCATGCCGAGCTGCGGGTGACCCGGACGCCGCGGTGGGGGTGGGCCACAGTGATCGTCGGCGGGATCGTGTCGTCGGCGGTCATCGTCGTGCTTCAGCGCCGCTACACCGACAACCCCGCGCCGCTGGTCGACTCGTCGATCGCGGCGTGGAGCATCGTCGCGCAGTGGATGACGGCGCGGAAGTGGATCGAGAACTGGCTCTTCTGGATTGCGATCAACGTGGCGGCGATCGCGCTGTACGTGCACCGCGAGCTCTGGCCGACCGCGGCGCTCTACGTGGTGCTGTTCGCCCTCGGGATCGTCGGGTACCGGAAGTGGCGGAGGGCGCTGTGAGGGTTCGGGATAGGACGAATAGGATCAATAGGACCAATAGGACCAATAGGACATATACGACCCCACCACCCGGACTCTCAGAGTGGGCGGGCGGGTCCCATAGGTCCCATAGGTCCCATAGGTCCTATTCGTCCTATTCGTCCTATTGGTCCCACCCATGAACCGCCTCTGCCTCATCGGCCCGGAGTGCACCGGAAAGACGACGATCGCCGGGCTGCTGGCGGAGGAGCACGGCACCACCTGGTCGCGCGAGCATGCGCGGGAGTACGCCGAGCGCGCGGGGCGGATGCTGACGGCCCTTGACGTAGGGGCGATCGCGGCGGGGCAGATCGCGAATCAGGAGCGTGCCGAGAAGGCGGCGAGCGGGCTCGTCATCCTCGACACCGATCTGATCAGCACCGTGGTCTACGCGCGGCACTACTACGGAGCTTGCCCGGCGTGGATCGAGGAGGAGGCCCGAAATCGCCGGGCGGATCTCTACCTGCTGCTCGACACGGGGCTCCCGTGGCGTCCCGACGGCGTGCGGGATGCCGGCGGGGACGTGCGCGAGGCGTTGTTCGAGGCGTTCCGGCGGGCCCTGGACGAGTTTGGAACGACCTGGGTGATCGTGAGCGGCGGGTGGGAGGAGCGGGTGGAGAGGGCGCGGGCCCTGGCGATGGGGATGGGACGACAGGACGAATAGGACAATAGGACCTATGGGACCTATGGGACCTATGGGACCTATGGGACCAATAGGACCAATAGGACCCCTCCCTCCCAGGAGAACCAATCCCACGTGACCGGGGTGGGCGGGTCCCATAGGTCCTATTGGTCCTATCGGTCCTATTCGTCCTATTGTTCGCCCCATGAACTGGCTTCTGAAGAACTTCCTTCGCGGGCTCGTCGTCGTGGTGCCGATCGCGTTGACGGTCTATCTCCTCGTGCAGGCCTTCACGGCGGTCGACCGGCTGCTGCAGCTGAAGACGCCGGGGCTCGGCGCGGCGATCATCGTGGCGGCGATCGTAGCGATCGGGTTCCTGGCCGGGAACTTCGTCGGCCGGGAGCTGTTCGGCCTGACCGAGAAGATCTTCACGAAGGCGCCGATCGTCCGGCTCGTCTACGCGGCCATCAAGGATCTGCTGGAGGCGTTCGTCGGGGAGAAGCGTCGGTTCGACCGTCCGGTCGTGGTCACCCTGACGGACGAAGGCGGCCCTCGTGTCCTCGGCTTCGTGACGCAGGACGAGGTCGCGGGCCTCGGAGTCGACGGGCGGATCGCGGTCTATGTCCCGTTTTCGTACACGTGGGACGGCTGCCTGCTCTTCGTGGCGCGCGAGAAGGTCGAGCCGCTGGCCGCCGACAGCGCGAGCGTGATGGCGATGGTCGTGTCGGGCGGCGTGTCGCGTGCGAGCAGAACGTAGCAGGCGCGACGATTGCTTCGGGCAGCCGGCGTCGCGCCGGGTCAACACCGGGCGCCCGGCCCGACGCGTCAACCCCAGCGGCAGCGGACCGCTGGAACCGATCGAGTGATAATCGTCACGCGACGGCGTGTCGCAACCTACGGAGCAGCCCCCACTTGCGTCACCGACGTTTTTCGGTATGATCCCGACCCGTTGCGCCCTGCCCCCCGCCCAGGGGTCCGCGTGACTCCGATCCACCCTCGTTTCTTGAAATCTCAAAACGGACGGTAGCAGCCTGAATGGCGCAGATTTTCCACCGCAGTGCCAATACGCTCTCGCGCGCCTCGATCGTCGGGGCTGTGCTCCTCGCAGGATTCGTCCTCGTGGCGATCGGTGGCATCGTTCGTTCGCCCTACTTCACGAACCAGGGCGTCCACCGCGAACAGCCGGTGCCGTTCAGCCACCAGCACCACGTCGCCGGGCTCGGCATTGACTGCCGCTACTGCCACACCTCGGTCGAGAAGTCGAACTTCGCCGGCATCCCGCCCACGTCCACCTGCATGAACTGTCACTCGCAGATCTGGACGAACGCCGAGATGCTCGAGCCGATCCGCGCCAGCTTCCGCACCGGCAAGCCGATCGTCTGGAGCCGCGTCCACCGCCTCCCCGACTACGTGCAGTTCAACCACGGCGTCCACGTCGCCAAGGGGATCGGCTGCGAGAGCTGCCACGGCCGGATCGACACGATGAACCTCGTCTACCAGGCCTCGCCCCTGACGATGGAGTGGTGCCTGAGCTGTCACAGGGCCCCCGAAAAGTTCATTCGCCCGCGCGAGGAGATCGTGACGATGAACTACCGCCCGGCAAAGCCGCAGTCCGAGCTCGGGCCTGAGCTGATGAAGAAGTACGGCGTCAGGAAACTGACGAGCTGCTCGACCTGCCACTACTAGCCGGAGCGCAACGCGTCGCTTCCGCGGCCGGGCGTCTCATCGAAGCACCTGAGAACAGCATGAGTGATCAGAAAGAACTGAGTTTTTCCGAGTTCCGTGCGCGGGTCGGTGACCTGCGCGGACGCGAATACTGGCGCAGCCTCGAGGAGCTCTCGCGGTCCGACGTCTTCGACGACTTCTTCCGGAACGAATTCCCCCAGCAGGCGCTCCCCCTCGACAAGGGGGTTCACCGCCGCGACTTCGTGAAGCTCATGGGAGCCTCGGTCGCGATGGCCGGCCTCGCCGCCTGCAAGCGGCCGGTCGAGACGATCGTTCCGTACGTCAACCAGCCCGAGAGCCTCATCCCCGGCAAGCCGCTCTTCTTCGCGACGGCGATGCCGCTCGGCGGCGTCGCGACCGGCGTCCTCGTCGAGAGCCACATGAACCGCCCAACGAAGATCGAGGGGAACCCGGACCATCCGTCGAGCCTCGGTGCGAGCGACGCCATGATGCAGGCGTCGGTCCTCGGCCTCTACGACCCCGACCGCTCGCAGATCGTCCGCAAGCTCGGCGCGACGGCGACCTGGGGCGACTTCCTTTCGGCCATCCAGCCGGTCCTCGCCGTCGCGAAGGGCAACGGCGCGTCGCTCCGCCTCCTCACCGAGACGATCACTTCACCTTCCCTCGGAGCGCAGATCCAGCAGCTCCTCGCGAAGGTCCCCGGGATGAAGTGGCATCAGTGGGATGCCGTGAACCGCGACAACGTCCGTGAAGGCGCCCGGCTCGCGTTCGGCGGCTACGTCAACACCACCTACGACTTCACGAAGGCGAACGTCGTGGTCTCGCTCGGCGCCGACTTCCTCTCCGACGGGCCGGGCCACCTCCGCTACGCCCGCGACTTCGCGTCGCGACGCAAGGTCCGTCACGGGAAGACACTCACCCAGAACCGCCTCTATGCGATCGAAGCGTCGATGTCGAACACCGGCTCGATCGCAGACCACCGCCTCGCGGTCCGGCCGTCGCAGATCGAGAGTCACGTCCGCGCGATCGCGGCCGGGCTGGGGATCGGCGCCGGCACCGGTCTGGTCGAGAACGCGAGCTGGATCGCCGCCCTCGTGCGCGACCTGCAGG
>JBAQWH010000659.1:0-4766 GCA_049298815.1 Thermoanaerobaculia bacterium
ACGTCCCGGTAATCGTCGTCTCCGGCATGATCGGCGAAGAGCGGACGGCCGACGTCATCCGGGCGGGCGCCCGCGACGTCGTCGCGAAGGACCGGCTGTCCCGCCTCCCCCATGTGCTCGCGCGCGAGCTGCGCGAGGCGAGCGAGCGGGCCGAACGAGCGCAGCTCGCCTCCGCGCTGTACGAGTCCCAGAAGCGCTATCGGATGACCTTCGAACACGCCTCGGTCGGCATCGTGAACACCGACCGGGATGCACGCATCATCGACGTCAATGAGCGCTTCGCTCAGATCATCGGCTACTCACGCGCCGAGTTGATCGGCCGCTGGATCTTCGACTTCAGCCACCCGGACGATCTCGTGCAGACGTCCGCGAAACACCAGCAGCTCGCCGATCGGCGGCTCGACGATTGCGCGTACCACCGGCGGTACATCCACAAGGATGGTCACATCGTCTGGGCCTCGATCCGGCTCTCGGCCGTTCTGGACGGAGGAGACCTCGATTACGTCATCGGTCTCGTGGAGGACATCACCGAAAAACGCGCGTCAGAACGGCAGCTGGCCGAAGCGCAGGAGATCGCGAAAGTCGGCAGCTGGACCGAGGACGTCCTCACGGGCCACATGGTCTGGTCCGACCAGCACTTCCGGCTGCATGGACTTCCAATCACTCCGCCGGCGCCGGCCGAGGCCGACATGTGGGCAGTCGTCCACCGGGACGACCGCGCGCCGTTGCAGAGCCGGTACGCTGCGCTGCGCCGAGGTGAAGAAGGTTACGACGTCGAGTACCGGGTCTTTCTGCCCGACGGAAGCCTCCGCCGGCTCCGCAGCCGCGCGCGCATCGAGGTCGACGCCGGCGGTCGGTCGCGGCAGATCGTCGGCGCCACTCACGACATCACCGAAGCGAAGGAGCGGGAGAAGGAGCTGGAGACACTGGTTCTCCAGCACGCGGCCGCGGCGAATCTCGGGCAATTCGCCCTCACGGGCGCCTCGACCCCTACGGTCTTCGCGCAGGCTGTGATCTTTGCCAATTACATGCTCAATGCCGACGATTGCGACCTGTTCGAGGTCACGGCGGACGGCTACCGAAGGACCTCGCTCAAACACGACTACGACGCGTGGCCACCTGCCGAGGCGCAATCGGCGCTGGCCGATCACGTCCTGTTGAAGGGCTTTCCTCTGCTGATCGGCGACACCGGGACCGAGACGGGTGTCGAGCTGGACGAGCTGAAGGCAGCCGGCTTTCGAAGCGCTTCGATGATCCCCCTCACGATGGGATTTGCACCGCCCTGGGGGGCCCTCGGCGTCTACGCAAGGGAGCCGAACGCCTTCACCGAGAGTTCAGTCGCCTTCCTCCAGACGATCGCGCCCATCCTCGGACAGGCGATCGAGAGCGAACGTGCCCGGGCGGCCCTGGTCGCGTCCGAACAAAACTACCGCAACGTGGTCGAGGGAGCGTCGGAGCTCATTTTTACGGTTTTACCCACCGGCGCGATCATCGCTCTCAATCCCGCGTTCACCGTCATCACCGGCCTGGAGACCGACGCCTGGATCGGCCGGCGCGTGGAAGAGCTGATCGCCCCCTCCGACCGCGAGCGCGTTCGCCAGCTCACGCACACCGTAGTGGGTGGAGGTGTAGCAGCAAGCGCGGAGTTCGCGATCGTCGGACGTGACGGCGAGGTGCTCCTGCACGTGACCACGTTCCCTCGCGTCGAGAACGGCGAAGTCACTGCGGTGTACGGGTTCGGCCGTGACATCACCGCGGAACGCGCAGCAGAACGCGAACGCCAGACGCTGACGCGGAATCTCCAGCTCCTTCTCGACTCGACGACCGAGGGGATCTACACGGTCGACACGGCGGGCCGCTGCACCATGGTCAACCGCTCATTCACCGAGATCCTCGGCTATTCCGCGGACGAGGTGATCGGAGTGCGCACCCACGACCTGGTACACAGCCGGCGTGCGGACGGCACGCCGATGCCGATCGAGGAGTGCGTGATCTCTACCGCTTCGCGTGAGGGCCACGTCGAAGCGGCGCTCGAGGATGTTCTGTGGCGGAAGGACGGCACGCCCGTTCCGGTCCAGCTCTCGGCTGCGCCGATCATCGATCGCGACGTCCGCATCGGGGCCGTGATCACGTTCACCGAGGTCTCCGAACGGAGAAAACTCGAGGCAAGACTGGAACAGGCAAACCGGCTTTCGAGCCTGGGGAGGCTGGCGGCCAGCGTCGCACACGAGTTCAACAACGTGCTGATGGGGATCTCGCCGTTCGTCGAGGTGCTGCGCCGGAACCCCGCGCCGGACCGGGCTGCGACGGCTCTCGATCAGATCGGCCGATCGGTCGACCGCGGAAAACGGATCACGGAGGAGATCCTCCGCTTCACCCGACCCGCCGAACCGCTTCGCACGTCGCTCGACGTCCGGCCGTGGCTCGAGACGTTCCTGCTCGACGTCCGGTCGATGATGCCGGAGACCATCAGTCTCACGCTGGAGATCCTCCCCGACGCGGTCCATGTCGAAGCCGACCCCGGACAGCTCCACCAGGTGTTTCTCAACCTGGTTCTCAACGCCCGCGACGCAATGCCCGACGGTGGGCCGATCACGATCGCGGTCCGGATTCCGCGTCCCGGGTCCCGCTATTCGTTCGGCACCGTGTCATGGCCGGAGCGTTTCGCCCATTTCACCGTCGCCGACTGCGGCTCGGGAATCGCGGGTTCGTCGCTGCAGCACGTGTTCGAGCCGCTGTTCACGACGAAGAAACGTGGCACCGGACTCGGGCTCTCGGTTGCGCACCAGATCATCCAGAGTCACAGCGGCGAGATCTTCGTCGAAAGTCAGCAGGGAGTCGGCAGCGCCTTTCACGTCTTCCTTCCCCTCGCAGAGGAGACCGCTTCACAGGCCGACGCCTCGACGAACGGCACGACGGGATCGCTTCGCACACGACGGGTGCTCCTCGTCGAAGATGATCCCGCGGTGTCGGACGGACTCGTGGCGGTGCTCGACTTCGAGGGCGTGGAAGTCACCGTCGCGCGCTCGGGTGCCGAGGCGTTCGCGTCGTTGAGTAAGGGACTGCCGGACGCAGTCGTCCTCGACGTCGGGCTGCCAGACATGGCCGGGACCGAGGTGTACCGGCACATCGCTCGGCATCATCCGCAGCTTCCGGTCATCTTTTCGACTGGCCACGGTGACCCGGCGGCCCTCGAACCGTACCTCGCGGTGCCGCACGTCGCGATGCTTCGAAAGCCGTACGACACGGCGAGGCTGCTCGAGGCACTCGAGGAGGTGTTACACGCGGCGGCTCGATCGAGGAGCGACTCCGCGCGCGTCTCGTGAGGCCCCTCTCGACCGGACACGACGGGGCCGTCACCGCGACGAAGGCTGATCCGTAGCCATTTCGACCTTTCTACGACCGCCTTCTCTTGTTATCTTGCGAACCAATGCAACTCTGGACAAGCTTCATGCATTCGGGGGTCGTCGGTAAGGCGGTCCTCGGGCTCCTTCTCCTTTTTTCACTGATCTCGTGGGCCGAGATCATCATCGTCTGGCAGCGGTTCAACCGCTCACAGCGGGCGTCGCGGAAGTTCATCGGCGTCTTCCGGAAGGCCAAGCGTCTCGCAGACGTGCAGCCGGCCCTCGGGATGCTCGCGCCGTCGGCGCTCGTCGGCCTCTTCCGCGCGGGTTACGCCGAGATCGAGGCGCAGATCGCGCACGCGGAGGGAGGCCGCCAGCTGGTGCGGTCGCTCGACAGCGTCGAACGCTCGCTGATCCGCGCGACGCGGATCGAGAGCGCGCGGCTGTCGCGGTTCGTGCCGTTCCTGGCGACGACCGCTGCGGCGACGCCGTTCATCGGCCTGTTCGGCACCGTCTGGGGAATCATGGTCGCGTTCGGCAACATCGGCGCGACCGGCTCGACCTCGATCACCGCCGTGGCCCCGGGGATCAGCGAGGCGCTCATCAACACCGCCGCCGGCCTCTTCGCGGCAATCCCCGCCCTGCTCTTCTACAACCATTTCGTCCAGCGGCTCCGGCAGGCGCGAGGCGAGATGGAGGACTTCACGCTCGAGTTCCTCAACCTCACCGAGCGGAACTTCACCTGATCGGCGGCACCGCACGGAACGTGCAAGAACCCCAGCGCCGACAAACTGACCACTGACCACTGGCCACTGACGCAAACCTTCCGGCCACGAAAGGCGTCTAAACCGCAATGGCATTCCGATTCGGCGAAAGCGAAGAACTGGGCGACATGGCGGAGATCAACGTCACGCCGCTCGTCGACGTCATGCTCGTCCTGCTGGTGATCTTCATGATCACCGCCCCGATGCTCTCGCAGGGGCTCGAGGTGCAGCTGCCGCAGGCGGAGGGGAAGAGCTTCGAGCTCGCCTCGAACAACCCGGTCAAGATCACCATCGCGTCGAGCGGCGCCGTCCTCGTCGACGGAGTGTCGGTCGGGTCCAGCAACCTCGAGATGACGCTCGGCCCGATGCTGCGGGGACGACGCGTGAAGAAAGCGCTCCTCGAGGCCGACCAGGCCGTTCCGTACGGCCAGGTGGTCAAGGTCCTCGACGTCATGAACCGCGCCGGTGTCGAACAGCTCGGCATGATGACCGAGCCTCCTGAGGCGAATGGACGATCGCGTCGCTGACATCCTCGAGCAGCGGGCCCACCTCGAGTCGGGCGCCGGCAGCGCTGTCGCCCTCTCGATCCTCCTGCATGCGGCGCTGATGGGCACCGCCGTCTACGCGGCGCTCCACCAGCCGCCGCCCGAGCCGGTGT
>JBAQWH010000660.1:0-3918 GCA_049298815.1 Thermoanaerobaculia bacterium
CGTCGCCGCTGCCCAGATCGCTGCCGTGAGGCCGGCCGCTCCCGCGCCGACGATGGCGATGTCCCACGAATCCCGCACGGCGGGGAAAGGTATCAGAGGAAGAAGAGTGAAGAGTGAAGAGTGAACAAACGAGGTCACAAGACGGTTTCTTCTCCCGGTCTTCACTCTTCACTCTTCCCTCTTCACCCTTCTCTCTTGCTATCCTCCCCCGCCATGCGGCCAATCCGTTTCCTGGCGACGATCGTCGCGATCCTTCTCCCGACCCTCGTGTATGCGCGCGACGCGGCCGAGATCCAGCTCGCACTCCGAAAGCTGAACGTCGTCGGCAGCGCGCTCTACGTCGCCGCTCACCCGGACGACGAGAACACGGCGATGCTGGCGTGGCTGGCCCACGAGAGGCTGCTGCGCACCGGGTACCTCTCGGTGACGCGCGGTGACGGCGGGCAGAACCTCGTCGGCGAAGAGAAGGGCGAGCTCCTCGGCATCCTGCGCACGCAGGAGCTCCTGTCGGCCCGCCGGATCGACGGCGCAGAGCAGCTCTTCACCCGCGCGATCGACTTCGGCTACTCGAAGAGCGCGGACGAGACGCTGAAGATCTGGGGCCACGACGCGGTGCTCGCCGACTTCGTCGTCGCGATCCGCCGGTTCCAGCCCGACGTCATCGTCAGCCGCTTCCCGGTCACCGGTGAGGGCGGCCATGGACAGCACACCGCCTCGGCGATCCTCGCAGAAGAAGCCTTCACGGCTGCGGCCGACGCGGCCCGCTTTCCGGAGAGCACATACGGCCCGGTCTGGAAGCCTTCGCGGATCTTCTGGAACCGGTTCTCGTGGCGCCAGGTCGATCCCAACGACCCTGCGCTCGCGAAGTCGCTCCGCATCGACCTCGGCACCTACAACCCGCTCCTCGGCCGGGCGTACACCGAGCTCGCCGGAGAGAGCCGCACGATGCACAAGAGCCAGGGCTTCGGCTCCGCCGAGCGGCGCGGCACCCTAATCAACTATCTCGACCTCCGCGCGGGCACTCCCGCGACGACCGATCCATTCGAAGGGATCGACACGAGCTGGGCACGGTATCCGGGCGGCGAGACCGTAGGCGCGGCCCTCGAGAAGGCCTCCGACGAATTCGATCCGACGAATCCCGCCGCGTCGCTGCCTGCCCTCCTCACCGCCTGGGATGCGCTCGACCGGCTGCAGGCGATGCCGGAGTGGTCCGGGCGGCGGAACCCCTGGATCACGGTGAAGCGCGAAGAGCTGCGGCAGGTGATCAGCGACTGCGCGGGAATCTCGATCGACGTGTCGGCCTCCGCGTCGACGGTCGTGGCGGGGGGCGAGATCCCGATCAGCGTCACGGTGCTCAACCGCTCCGACCATCCGTTCCGGCTCGCAGCGGTCGGATCCATCTACGCGATTCCCGGCAAGGCGCCAGGCACGCTCCTCGAGAACAACCGCCCGGTCAAGACCGACCTCGTGCTTCGCGTCCCGGCGGAATTCGATCTTTCGCAGCCGTACTGGCTCCGCAAGCCGCCGTCGCCCGGCCTCTACACGGTGGAAGACCAGCGGCTGATCGGGCGTCCGGAGAATCGGCCGCTGACGGTCAACGTCGCGTTGCAGGACGGGGGTCAGCGGGTCTTCATCGCGACGGTCCCGGTCGTCTATCGCTGGACGGACCGCGTGCTCGGCGAGAAGACGCGCGACGTGACGGTCGTGCCGCCGGCGACGGCGAACGTGCGGTCGCCGATCTACGTCTTCCCGGACAGCCAGCCGAGGACGGTCTCGGTGCATCTCCACAGTTTCGACGCGAAGACCGTGAGCGTCCGGTTGATCGTGCCGCAGGGCTGGAAGGCCGAGCCGCTCTCGCACGCGGTGGAGATGGACGGCCCTGGCGACGAGCGTCGTGCGCAGTTCAAGGTGACGCCGCCGCAGGGCGACTCGGTCGGACATGCGCTCGCCGAGGTCACGCTGCCAGACGGCAAGACGGTCTCGGTGGGGCTCACCGACATCGACTACGAGCACATCAATCCGCAGCGTGTCTTCGGCGATGCCGCAACGAAGCTCGTCCGCACCGACGTCAAGAAGCGCGGCTCACGCGTCGGCTACATCATGGGATCGGGCGACGCGGTGCCGAACATCCTGAGGCAAATCGGCTACGAGGTCGTCCTGCTGACCGACGACGACCTCGACCGCGGGGACTTCGCGAAGCTCGACGCGATCGTCGCCGGGATCCGCGCCTACAACACCCGCCCACGGATCAAGCTCGCGCACGAGAAGCTGATGCAGTACGTCGCGAACGGCGGAACGATGGTCACCCAGTACAACACGTCGGGCGACGAGCTCGTGAAGTCGCCGGGACCGTATCCGCTCGAGCTCGGGCGCGACCGCGTTACGGTCGAAGGCGCCCCGGTCACGTTCGTCGATCCCTCCTCGCCGCTCCTCAACGCACCGAACCGGATCACTCCCGACGATTTCGACGGCTGGGTCCAGGAGCGCGGCCTCTACTTCGCCGGCAAGTGGGATCCGAAGTACGCACCGCTGTTCTCGACGGCCGACCCGGGTGAGGACGCCAGGGTCGGGTCGACGCTCGTCGCGCGCCACGGAAAAGGGGTGTTCGTCTACACCTCGCTCGCGTGGTGGCGTCAGCTGCCGGCCGGCGTTCCGGGAGCGATCCGGATGTTCACGAACCTGGTGTCGGCACGATGAGCGACGAGCACCCGCCGATCGGGGGAACGTGGCCGAGGTTGTACGCGGCGGTGCTGTTGTGGCTCGTCGTGCAGGTCGTGATCTTCTACGCCTTCACGAGGGCATTCGCGTGAGGGAGCGGCATGCACGCCCTTGACTGGCTGGTCCTGGGCGGGACCCTCTTCGCGATCGTCGCTTACGGTGTCTGGAAGGGGCGCCGGCAGCAAAGGCTCGCGCAGTACCTGCTCGCCGACCGGCAGCTGCAGTGGTACACGATCGCGCTCTCGGTCATGGCGACGCAGGCGAGCGCCATCACGTTCCTCTCGACCCCGGGCCAGGCGTACACCGACGGCATGCGGTTCGTGCAGTTCTACCTCGGCCTGCCGGTCGCGATGGTGATCCTCTCGGTCACCGCGGTTCCGATCTACCACCGCCTCGGCGTCTACACGGCGTACGAATATCTCGAGACGCGATTCGACAACCGGACGCGCACGCTCACCGCGATCATCTTCCTCGTGCAGCGCGGCCTCGGCACGGCGATGACGCTCTATGCTCCCGCGCTCATCGTCTCGCTGGTCCTCGGCTGGAACATCCAGATCACGACCGTCGCGATCGGCGTCCTCGTCATCGTCTACACGACGACCGGCGGCACGAAGGCCGTCAGCTGGACGCACATGCATCAGCTGATGATCTCGCTCGGCGGGATGCTGGTCGCGCTGATCATCGCGGTCCGTTCGCTCCCCGAGCAGGTCGGTCTCGTCGATGCGGTGCGGGTCGCCGGGCGGATGGGCCGCCTCAACGTCATCGACTTCTCGTTCGATCTGGCGACGCCGTACAACTTCTGGTCCGGACTCTTCGGCGGACTGATGGTGGCCCTCGCCTACTTCGGGACCGACCAGTCGCAGGTGCAGCGCTACCTCACCGGCGAGACGGTCACGCAGAGCCGCCTGGGACTGCTGTTCAACGGCATCGTCAAGGTGCCGATGCAGTTCTTCATCCTCTTCGTCGGCACGATGGTCTTCGTCTTCTACCAGTTCGTCGCGCCGCCGGTGTTCTTCAACCCGGTGCAGCGCGAGAAGGTCCGCACGAGCGCGTACGGCGCGGAGTTCGAGCGGATCGAGCAGGAGCACGAGACCATCTTCGCGGCCAAACGCGCGCGGGCGCTCGAGCTCACTGACGCCATGGAAGCGCGCGACGACGCAGCCGTCGAGCGGACGACCCGCGACCTGCGCACCCTGCAGG
>JBAQWH010000661.1:0-7195 GCA_049298815.1 Thermoanaerobaculia bacterium
CGCGAGCTGGCCGAGCGAGACGAACTCCGCGGCGGTGGGAGTCTTCGAGGCCACGACCCTCTGGCGGAGTTGGATGGCTTCCTCCAGCCGCCCCTCCCGTTCCCGCGCCGTGGCGAGAGCCTCTACGGCGGCGATGCGGTCGGGGGACTCCTGCACGACGCGCTCGAGAAGCGGCGTTGCCTCGGTCCACGCCCCGCTGCGCGCGTAATGCAGCGCCAGGTAGTGGCGAACGTCCGCTGAGTTCGGGGCAAGTGCCTCCGCTTTCCTGAACGACTCGAGCGCCGCCTCGTTCCGACCGAGCGCCGACTGCGCGGCGGCGATCCGCAGAAACGCCGCGAGGTTGTAGGGGTCTTCGCGTGTGATCCTCTCGAGGATCGGGATCGCTGCGGCGTACTGGCCGGCGAGGAAGAGGTCGGACGCCCGGTCGAGGTCGTCGAACAGGTGGACCATGTCGCGTGGACGCGGCGCGGCGCGGCGCACCACCGGCTTCGTCTCCGCCGCGATGTAGCCGAGGCTCGCGAGCTGCCTCCGATCCTCCTCGGTGATCGGTGCGGCGGAGGCGGCATCGGGGGAGGGGACCGGGTACTCGGCCAGCGCCTTCCGGATACCGCGTGAGATTCCCGCGTCGGCGCCGAGATCGCGTGACTCGGCCGGATCCGCGACGATGTCGTAGATCTCGAGTGCTCCGGCACGAATCACCTTCCGGCGCCCTTCGACGGCCATGACCTGCGGCTGCCAGCCGTACTGCAGGAACGGGATCATCGACTCGCCGAGGACGACCTCGGGTGCGTCGCGTTGCAACGAGAGGGGAGCGGCCGCCCCGGCCCAGCCGAGGATCGTGTCGTGGATCCGGCGGAGGCTCACCGGCTCATCGACGACGGCCGGCTGGACCCCGGGACCCGCGACGACGAGCGGCACGTGCATCGATCCCTGGTAGACCAGGTTGCCGTGCTGTTCCTCGCCGTGCTCGCCGAGGCTCTCACCGTGGTCGCCGGCGATGATGATCCCACTCCCGCCGGATGCACTCTGCTCGAAGGCTTGAACGAGACGTGCGATCTGCGCGTCCATCGCGGCGATCTCGCCGCGGTAGGGGTCGTCGCGATAGCGCGTCCGGTATGGCTCGGGCGGCTCGTAGGGATGGTGGGGGTCGAAGTAGTGGACCCAGAGGAAACGCGGTGCCCCGGCATTCTGCTGGAGCCACGCGATCGCGCGGTCGGTGGTCTCTTGCGACGAGCGCTCGCTCACCCCGGCAGGAAGCATGTCGTCGTATTGCTCGAATCCTCGCGCAAGGCCGAACTGCTTCGCGAGGATGAAGGACGACACGAAGGCGGCCGTGCGGTAGCCGCGTCTGCGCAGTTCCTCGGCGACCAGCGGCTGCGAGCCGGAGAGCGGGCGGGCGTTCTCATGGATGCGGTGCCCGCCGGGGTAAAGGCCGGTCAGCATCGACGCGTGCGAGGGGAGAGTCTGCGGCACCGTCGAGTAGGCCTGACGGTAGCGGCGTCCCCGCGAGGCAACGGCGTTGAATGCCGGCGTCTCGACCGCACGAGCCTCGGGGCCGATCGAGTCGGCGCGAGTCGTGTCGAGGGTGATCAGGAGGATCGAGGGGCGGCTGGCCGGCTCGGGTGCGGCTTCCGGACGCGAGCAGCCGGTGACGGTCAGCAGGAGAGCAGCGGAGGCGAGGATTCGACTGCAGCGCAAAGTGTTGCAGTTTTAACACGGGTCAGCGCTGGACGGCGGGCGTGCGGGTTGGCTGGGACCGATGGGACCGATGGGACCACACCCGCCCCAAGTGATTGGGCCTTCCCCATGAGTCCCATTCGTCCCATGAGTCCCATTCGTCCCATGAGTCCCATTCGTCCCATTCGTCCCATGAGTCCCATTGGCTGCCCGAACCTGCCCCGAGGCGCACGCAACGTGACAACAATCACACTGTCGACGTGTCGCCCGCCCCCGACTCATGTTCACCCCTCCGGTAGCTTCCCGTTCCGAAGGAGTGAGCATGTCGAGACCGTTCGCAGAGCCGTACAAGATCAAGTCCGTCGAGCCGATCCGGATGACCACACGCGCGGAGCGCGAAAGGGCGATCGCCGAAGCGGGATACAACACCTTCCTGCTCCGGAGCGAAGACGTCTACATCGATCTGCTCACCGACAGCGGCACCAACGCGATGTCCGACCGGCAGTGGGCGGCCATCATGATGGGTGACGAGGCCTATGCCGGCGCGCGCTCCTTCTTCAAGATGGAGAAGGCGGTCCAGGAGATCTACGGCTTCAAGCACATGGTACCGACCCACCAGGGGCGCGGTGCCGAGCACCTGATCTCGCGCATCCTCATTCGTCCGGGTCACGTGATCCCGGGCAACATGTACTTCACGACGACGCGCGCGCATCAGGAGATGCAGGGCGGACTCTTCGTCGACATCGTGATCGACGAGGCGCACGACGCCGCGGCCTACCACCCGTTCAAGGGCAACGTCGACGTCGCGAAGCTGCAGGCGTGCATCGACCAGTACGGCGCCAAGAACATCCCGTACGTGAACGTCGCCGTGACGGTGAACCTCGCGGGCGGACAGCCGGTCTCGATGCAGAACCTCCGCGACGTCCGCGAGCTCTGCAACAAGCACGGGATCCGCGTCTGGTCGGATGCGACTCGTGCGGTCGAGAACGCCTACTTCATCAAGGAGCGCGAGCAGGGCTACGCGGACAAGCCGGTCAGGGACATCCTCAAGGAGATGATGTCGCTCTTCGACGGCTGCACGATGTCGGGCAAGAAAGACTGCCTCGTGAACATCGGCGGGTTCCTCGCGATGAACGAGGAGTGGATCCTGCAGCAGGCCCGCGAGCAGGTCGTGATCTTCGAAGGGATGCCGACCTACGGCGGTCTCGCGGGACGCGACATGGAAGCGATCGCGCAGGGCATCTACGAGATGGTCGACGACGCGTACATCGCGCACCGCATCCATCAGGTCCGCTACCTCGGCACGCAGCTCCTCAATGCGGGGATTCCGATCGTCGAGCCGATTGGCGGCCACGCGGTCTTCCTCGACGCGCGCCGTTTCCTCCCGCACCTCGACCAGGAGCAGTATCCGGCGCAGGCGCTCGCCGCGGCGCTGTACGTCGACAGCGGCGTCCGGGCGATGGAGCGTGGCATCGTCTCGTCGGGCCGTGATCCGATGACCGGCGAGAACCGCAAGCCGAAGCTCGAGCTGGTGCGGCTGACGATCCCGCGCCGCGTCTACACCGATCGCCACATGGACGTGGTCGCGTACTCGGTCAAGGAGCTCTGGGCGAACCGCAACGAGATCCGCGGCCTCGACATGGTCTACGAGCCGCCGACGCTCCGCTTCTTCACCGCGCGCTTCGAGCCACTCCCGGTCGGAGCGGTCAAAGGCGTCGAGGAACTGGCGCTCGTCTGACGTCGAACGGCGGCCACGGCCGCCGTTGCCGAATCACCGCTGGACACTGACCACTGACCACTGACTACTGATTTATTGGGGGACTCATGTTCCGCATCGTCGACGCCAGGTTCCTCGGACCCGGAGTCAAGCAGTTCGAGATCGAAGCCCCGCGAATCGCGCGGAAGCAGCAGGCCGGCCAGTTCGTCATCGTCCGGCTGCACGATGCAGGCGAGCGCATCCCGCTGACCATCAAGTCCTCCGACGTGCAGCGGGGCACGATCACGCTGGTCGTCCAGGGAATCGGCAAGACGACGTCGCTCTTCAACGAGCTCGAGACCGGTGACGCGATCCTCGACGTCGTCGGCCCGCTCGGCAAAGCCTCGGAGATCGAGAAGTTCGGCAAGGTCGTGGTCATCGGCGGAGGCGTCGGAACCGCCATCGCCCTGCCGACCGCGAAGGCTCTCAAGGATGCCGGCAACGACGTGACCGCGATCCTCGGCGCCCGTACGAAGGACCTCCTGATCCTCGAGGACGAGGTCCGCGCCGCCAGCGACCGGGTCTTCATCATGACCGACGACGGCAGCTACGGCGAAAAGGGGCTCGTCACCAACAAGCTCCAGCAGCTCGTCGACTCCGGCGACGTCGACATGGTCCTCGCGATCGGTCCCGTTCCGATGATGCGCGCGGTCGCCGAGTGCACCCGCAGCCAGAAGATCAAGACGGTCGTCAGCCTCAACTCGATCATGGTGGACGGCACCGGGATGTGCGGCGGCTGCCGCGTCGCGATCGGCGAGAAGAGCGCGTTCGCCTGCGTCGACGGTCCCGAGTTCGACGCGCACGAAGTCGACTTCGCGGTCCTGATGCAGCGGAACGCGATGTACCGCGAGTTCGAGATCAAGGCGCTCGATGAGTTCAAGGCGAACCGCGAACAGCAGGTCCAGCAGGTTCGCGACGCCTGCCGCATGCACGAGGCCGAAGCCGCGATGGCGGACGCAGGGGAGCACGTGACCTATGCCTAACGACATTCCGCTGAAACAGCGCTTCAAGATGCCCCGGCAGCACATGCCGGAGCGCGACGCGGAAGTCCGCGCGCACAACTTCGAAGAGGTGAACCTCGGGTTCGATCCGAGGCTGGCGAACGAAGAAGCGCTGCGCTGCCTCGCGTGCGCCAGGCCCACCTGTACGCACGGCTGCCCCGTCGCCGTCGACGTCAAGGAGTTCGTCCGACTGATCATCGAGGGCGACTACCTCGGTGCTGCCGCAAAGATCCGCGAAGACAACGCCCTGCCGGCGATCACCGGACGTGTCTGCCCCCAGGAAGAGCAGTGCGAAGGCGACTGCCTCATGACCAAGAAGGTCGACTCGCTCGCGATCGGCCACCTCGAACGGTTCGTCGCCGACTACGAGCGGTCCGTCGGAGCCGTAGGTATCCCGAAGATCGCTCCGCCCTCCGGCAAGCGAGTCGCCATCGTCGGCAGCGGCCCGGCAGGCCTCAGCTGCGCGGGCGACCTCGTCCAGAAAGGGCATTACGTCCACGTCTTCGAAGCTCTTCACGAGCTCGGCGGCGTCCTGATCTACGGCATTCCGGAGTTCCGTCTGCCGAAGGAGATCGTCAAGCAGGACGTCGACGTCCTCCGGAAGATGGGCGTGGTCTTCGAGACGAACGTCGTCGTCGGCAAGACCGTCACGCTCGACGAGCTGTTCAACGAAGAGAAGTACGACGCCGTCTTCGTCGCGACCGGCGCCGGTCTCCCGCAGTTTCTCGGCGTCCCCGGCGAGAACCTCAACGGTGTCTACTCGGCCAACGAGTTCCTGACACGGGTGAATCTCATGCGCGCGTACCGCTTCCCTGAGTACGACGAGCCGGTCTACGACTGCAGGGACAAAGACGTGGTCGTGGTCGGAGGCGGCAACACCGCGATGGACGCGGTTCGCACCGCTCTCCGC
This sequence comes from Thermoanaerobaculia bacterium, assembly GCA_049298815.1. Taxonomy (GTDB): domain Bacteria; phylum Acidobacteriota; class Thermoanaerobaculia; order Gp7-AA8; family Gp7-AA8; genus JBAQWH01. The sequence continues at coordinate 5,345 of JBAQWH010000661.1, forward strand.
CTCGGCGCGCGCAGCGCGAATCTCGTCTATCGGCGCAGTGAAGCCGAGATGCCGGCCCGCAAGGAAGAGATCAAGCACGCCAAGGAAGAGGGGGTCACATTCCTCAACCTCAACAACCCGGTCGAGATGCTCGGTGACGAGAAGGGCTGGCTGACCGGCGTCCGCTGCGTGCGGATGGAGCTCGGCGAGCCGGATGCGTCAGGCCGGCGCCGCCCGGTTCCGATCAAGGGATCCGAGTACATCATCCCCGCCTCGGTCGCGATCATTGCCGTCGGGACCAGCGCAAATCCCCTCGTGCAGTCGACCACGCCCGATCTCGCCACCAACAAGTGGAACTACATCGTCGCCGACGAGGAGTCGCTGCGGACGTCCAAGCGCGGCGTCTTCGCAGGCGGCGACATCGTCACCGGCGGCGCGACCGTCATCCTCGCGATGGGCGCAGGCCGCAAGGCCGCGAAGTCGATCAACGCCTGGCTCGACACCGGCGTCTGGGAAGTGGAGCCCGCCGTTACGGCATAGCTTTCTGCTCTGCGCGGGCCGGAAGAGTGAAGAGTGAAGTGTGAAGAGTGAAAAGGGGCTCCGGCCCCTTTCTGCTTTTCTCGTCGTGAGGCGAAGCCTTTCACTCTTCACCCTTCACTCTTCACCCTTCGGCCGCTACCATCCCGGACCATGCTGAATTACATCTGGTTCGGACTGATGGCGATCGCTCTGGTGGTCGCCATCTTCACGGGACGGGCGGACGCGGTGACGAAGGGGGCGCTCGACAGCGCCAGGGTCGCGGTCGAGATCGCGATCGGCCTGATCGGCATCATGACGCTGTGGCTCGGCATCGTGAAGGTGGCCGAGAAGGCCGGACTCATCGCGATGCTGGGTCGGCTGCTCCGCCCGTTCAGCCGCCTGCTGTTTCCGGACATTCCGCACGACCATCCCGCGATCGGCGCGATGATCATGAACGTCGCGGCGAACATGCTCGGTCTCTCGAACGCTGCGACGCCGTTCGGCATCAAGGCGATGGAAGAGCTGCAGACGCTGAACGACAAGAAGGAGACCGCGACGAACTCGATGGTCACTTTCATGGCGCTCAACACGTCGGGTTTCCAGTTGATCCCGGCGACGATCATCGGCGTTCTCGCCGCCGCCGGATCGCAGAACCCGACCGCGATCATCGCGACGTCGATCATCTCGAGTCTGGCCGGCGTCATCACCGCCGTGACGATGAGCAAGATCCTGCAGCGGTTCTTCCCGCGGCGGGACGACGATGAGGCGGTGGCGTCATGATCCGCGAGATCCTCGGAGCCGTCTCGCTCTGGACCATCCCGATCCTCCTCGTCGGCATTCCGCTCGTCGGACTCATTCGCGGCGTCAAGGTGTATGACGTCTTCATCGACGGCGCGAAGGAAGGTTTTCAGGTCGCGGTGCGGATCATCCCGTTCCTCGTCGGCATCCTCGTCGCGATCGGGATGTTCCGCGCGTCGGGAGCGATGGACCTGCTGACCGGAGCGATGCAGCCGGTGCTCTCCGCGATCAACTTCCCGGCCGAGGTCTTTCCGCTCGCCGTGCTGCGACCGTTGTCCGGCAGCGGCTCGCTCGCGCTGACCACCGACATCATCAACCGGTTCGGCCCCGACTCGGTGCTCGCCCGCACCGCCGCCACCATCTACGGCAGTACCGAGACGACGTTCTACGTGCTCGCGGTTTACTTCGGCGCGGTCGGGGTAAAGCGGACACGTCACGCCATCCTGACCGGGCTGAGCGGCGACCTCGTCGCGGTTCTCGTCGCCGTCGCCATCTGCTCGTGGATGTTCTAGGACTGGACGGCGGGCGTCTCGCCCGGCACCGTGTGCCTGATGG
>JBAQWH010000662.1:0-3343 GCA_049298815.1 Thermoanaerobaculia bacterium
CTTCTCCCCCGCGTGGCGAGGCCGTCGAAACTCCGCTCTGTTCGATACCCATCGCCCCGCGGCAGCGGGGAGAAGGTGCCGAAGGCGGATGAGGGGGCTTTCCGTTGCCTGACTCACGCCCTGTTGCGAAGCCCGCTAGTCGGTCGTCTTGTGGTAGCGCTGGACGGCCACCGTCAGCAGCACGGCGGCGAAGCCGGTGAGGATCAGCATCGGCTGCGCGACGTCGGCGAGCACGGCCCCTTTGATCATGATCGCCCGTGCGATCTCGACGAAGTGGCGGACCGGGTTCACGAGTGACACGACCTTCACCCACGGCGCCATGCTGTCGATCGGCGTGAACAGGCCGCTCAGCAGCAGGTAGGCGCTCATGATGAAGAAGGTCACGAACATCGCCTGCTGCTGCGTCTCCACGATCGTCGACACGAGCAGCCCGATCGCGAGCGCAACGAGCAGGTAGACGGCCGCGGCGCCGAACAGCAGCGCGAGGCTTCCGCGCATCGGCACGGAGAAGACGAGCCTGCCGACGACGAGGCCGAGCGCGAGGTCGAACATGCCGAGGACCCAGAGCGGGAAGAGCTTGGCAGCGATGAACTGCGTCCGGGTGATCGGCGTGACGTTGAGCTGCTCGAGCGTGCCGAGCTCCTTCTCGCGCGCGATGTTCTGCGCCGCGAGGAGGGTGGTGATCATCGTCACGAGGGCGACCAGCACCCCCGGCACCATGTAGTGCTTGTAGTTCATCGTGGGGTTGTACCAGCCGCGCCAGCGGACCTCGAGACGCGACTGGCCCCGCTGGGGCGGGACCTCGCTTGCGATCGTGCGGATCGACGGCCGGAGCGTCGTGCCGAGCTCCCTGGCGTAGCTCTCGAGGATCTTCGTCGCGTACGAGCGGACGACCATCGCCGCGGAGCCCTTCTCAGCGTTCAGGATGAGCTGCAGCGGCGCGCGCCTCTCGCGGACGAGGTCCTTCTCGAAGTCGTTCGGGATCGTGAGAACGAGCGAGACCTTCCCGTCGAGCATCTCCTCGTTCGCCCGGACGGTCGACGACGAGACCTCGACCATGTCGAAGTGACCCGACGCAGCGAAGTGGCTGATCAGCCCGCGCGAGGTGACGGTGCGGTCGTGGTCGACCACGTAGACCGGGGTGTTCCGCACCACGAACGTCGCCGCGTTCACGAGCACCAGCAGCTGCAGCAGCGGCATGACGATGATCTGCGCCATCGTCGTCCGGTCCCGCACGATGTGCAGGACCTCGGCGCGGGCGAGAAAGAGGATCCGGCGCATCAGTCGAGCCTCGCCGAGAACGAGCGCACGCTCGCAACGAGCAGCACCACGGCCATCGCCGCGAGCACGAGCGTCTCCTGCCACAGGTAGGCGATGCCGATGCCCTTGAGCATGATCCCGCGCGCAATCACCACGAACCACGTCGCCGGGACGATGTTCGACACGCCGCGCAGCACCAGGGGCATGCTCTCGACCGGAAAGATGAAGCCGGAGAGCATCATCGTCGGCAGCATCGTGCCGACCAGCGCCGCCGTCATCGCCACCCGCTGGCTCCCCGTCCGGGCCGAGATCAGCACACCGAGCGACAGCGACACGAGGATGTACAGCAGCCCCTCGAGCAGCAGCAGGACCAGGCTGCCGCGCAGCGGAATCCGGAAGACGAGGCGCGCAAGGATCAGCACGCCCACCACACCGGCAAACCCGAGCACGAGGTACGGCGCGACCTTTCCCACGATGATCTGCCACGGCCGCAGCGGTGACACGAGCAGCGTCTCCATCGTCCCGGTCTCCTTCTCCCGCGTGATCGTGATCGCGGTCATCAGCGAGGCGATGATCGTGAGGATGAATGCCATCAGACCGGGAACGAAGAGGTTCTTGCTCTCGGCCGTCGGGTTGTAGCGCAGCCGCGCCTCCGGAACGATCTGGATGACACCGGCGTTGGCGCGCATCTCGCGGCGGAACTGCACGATGACCCGCTCGACATAGCTCTGGATCATCGCGCCGGTGTTCGGCTCGGTCGCATCGGTGATGATCATGATCCGTGCGGGCAGTCCGCGGCCGAGCCGTTCTGCGAACCGCGGCTCGAACACCACCGCCACCTGCGCCGTCCCCTTGCGCATGAGCCGGTCGAGCGGCGCCGTGCCGTGCAGGACGGCGACCGTCCGGAACACGCCCGCGGCCGAGAAGCGGTTTCGCAGCTGGATCGTCATGTCGTCGGGACGGGGATCGACGATCGCGAGGCGAACTTCGTCGATGTCGGTGCGGATCGCGTATCCGAAGAGCAGCACCTGCACGACCGGCATCAGGAGGAGCACGATCAGGGTCCGCCGATCGCGGACGATGTGGAGCGCCTCCTTGCGCAGCAGGCCGAGGAGGCTTCTCATGCGACCGCTCCGTTCGCCGGACGTGCGAGGCGGACGAAGACCTCTTCGATCGAGTCGACGCCGAACTGCGTCTTCAGCTCGGTCGGCGTTCCGAGCGCGTCGATGCGGCCCGCGACCATGATCGAGATGCGGTCGCAGTACTCGGCCTCGTCCATGTAGTGCGTCGTGACGAGCACCGTCGTGCCGTTCTGCGTCGTGTCGTAGATCAGCTCCCAGAACTGGCGCCGCGTCACCGGATCGACGCCGCTCGTCGGCTCGTCGAGGAAGACGATCTGCGGCCGGTGCAGCAGCGAGACGGAGAACGCCAGCTTCTGCCGCCACCCCAGCGGGATCGACTTCACCCGCTCGTTGGCCGCGTGCTCGAAGTTCAAACGCTCGAGCATCGCGGCCATCCGGTCGCGGATGTCCCGGTCCGACAGGCCGTAGATCCCTCCGTAGAGCGTCGCGTTCTCACGCACGGTCAGGTCCTCGTACAGCGCGAACTTCTGGCTCATGTAGCCGATCGCCTGCTTGATCCGCTCGCTCTCCGTCGCGACGTCGTGGCCTGCCACCGTGGCCTGGCCGCTGCTTGGCGCGAGCAGACCGGTGAGCATGCGGATTGCGGTCGTCTTCCCGGCACCGTTCGCGCCGAGGAATCCGAAGACCTCGCCCCGTCCGACGTCGAACGAGATGTGGTCGACGGCCGTGAACGACCCGAAGGTGCGCGTGAGGTCGCGCGCTTCGATCACCCGCTCGGTCGCGCTCACGCGAGACGCTCCATGAACGTGTCCTCGATCGAGGCTGCGATCGGCTCGACGTCCGCCGCGAACCCCTTCGCATCGAGGAACTGCCGGACCTCGCCCGCCACCGACTCAGGGTCGGCCTCGGTGCGCTTGTCGCTGTAGTGGAGCGTCTCGCCGAACGGGAAGACGGTGTGCGCATGCTCGAACTCCCGGAGCGCGAGCAGCGCGGGGTAGCGC
>JBAQWH010000663.1:0-7334 GCA_049298815.1 Thermoanaerobaculia bacterium
GCCCTCCCCCGCAGCGCGAGGGAGGGCAGTGGAAAGATCAGAACACCCAGCGCAGGCCGAGCTGGAACTCGCGCGCCGGAAGAGTGGCGTTGTAGGTGCCGAACCGCGGGTTCGCGACCGCCGCCGCGGTCGGATTGGCCGCCGTCGGTCCGCTGAGGTACTGACCCGAGTTGACCGACTGCACGTCGTAGTTGGTCTCGTTCGTGAGATTGAAGACCTCCGCGATCGCCTCGAGCCGGCCGGCTCCGAGCGTGAACCCCTTCGTGAGGCGGAGCGAGAGCTGCTTGAACTCCGGTCCGTCCTCGTCGTTGCGCTTCACCCCCTGGGCGCGGTCGGAGTTGAATCCGTCGCCGTTCCAGTCGTAACCGAGGCGATGCGTCCAGGGCTGACCGGAACCGTACTCCGCGATCGGCGCGAGAGCGACACCCCACGGCAGGTTGAAGATGCCACTGACGACGATGCGGTACTTCTCACGCCCGCGCGCGTTGCCCCACTCCCCCTCCATGTCGGCCGGGTCGTTCGGATAGCCGGTGGTGAAGTCGGGGCTGAAATCGTCGCTGATGTTCTTCTTGTCGGCGAAGGTGACCGAGGCGGTGATGAGGTCGTTGCGGCGGATGTTGCCGTTGAGCGAGAAGACGAGCGCCTTGTAGGTCGAGTGCCCGAGGTTCGCGTACTGGTTGACGTTGGTGTACTGCGTGTACGGACGCGTGCGCGTCGCGTTGCCGCTCCAGTTCGCGTCGTGGATGATGATCTCGTCCTCACCCTTGACGTAGATCGCCTCGGTGTCGAGGTAGAGGCGCGAGGCGCCGAGCTTCATCGTGTAGCCGACCGACGCCTGCGTCGATTCCGGGTTGTGATAGTCGGGTGAGAGCAGGTTGATCGACGGCTTGGACGGGATGCCGGTCGTCGTCGGGTTCTTCGGATCGAGCGCGAGCGCCGGAATCCCGAAAAGTGCACCGTTCAGACGCGTGTACGTCACGCGGCCGCTCAGCCCGTTGAGCTGCTGCTCCTGAAGCGCGGGCACGAGGAGGAAGCGGCCGGTGAACTTGCCGACGCCGCCGCGAAGCACGTTGGTGCCGTCACCCTTCATGTCGTAGCTGAACGACAGCCGGGGCTGGTAGTTGTCGGTGTCCGCCTCGCGCGCCTCGGGAATCAGCGGATGCGTGAAGCCTTCGTTGTTCCCCTTCGTGTCGACGTCGTAACGGAGTCCGAGGTTCACGAGGAGGTTCGGATTGACGCGCCAGGAGTCCTCGACGAACGCGCCGTAGATCTTCGTGTCGCCGGACACGTCGGAAGAGCCGACGCCGTACGCGTACGCAAGCGGCAGGGCGCGCGTGTCGGTGATGTAGATGAACAGGCCGTTCTGGTACGTGTCGAGAACGAACTGCTCCTCGACGTGCTGGATCGACGCGCCGACCTTGAAGTCGTGCGAGCCGCGGCCGGTGGCGATGCTGTGGTGGTAGGTGTCGCGGATCTCCCAGGTCGACCCGTCACCGAGGAGGTCGCCGAGGATGTTCGCCCCGGTCATCAGGGTGTTCCCGCTGGAGAACCACTCGCTGACCGCGTCCGAGTTGGTCGGCTCGTAGTAGCGGCGCTTGCCGAACTGCACGCGCGCCTCGTTCGAGCTGACGTTCGACACGGCCCAGTTGTGCTCTCCGGTCACGTTCCAGTTCTTCCGCTCCAGCTTCTGGCCGTAGGATTCATCGGCGAGGCCGCCGACGCGGAAGTTGTCCTCGTCGTACTTCTCGTAGACCGCGCTCACCCCGCCGGTCATCTGCGAGTTGAAGTTGAAGTCGGTGCTCGCGAAGACGAGGCTCTGATCGAACGGGTGGGAGATGTCCTCGGCCAGGCCGGCGTAGCTGCCGCCCGGACGGAAGAGCGTGATGTCGTCCTGATTGATCTGCTCGACGGAGACGAAGTAGAACGACTTGTCGCGCTGAATCGGACCGCCGAGCGTGAAGCTGAGCTGACGGCGCGAGTAGTCGTCGTTCTTCTGCAGGTCGAGCTCACCCTTGGTGCGGAGCGACGCGTCGCGGAAAAAGCCGAGGACGCTGCCGTGGAGATCGTTCGTCCCGGACTTGGTGACGATCGAGAGCGCACCGCCCGCCGAACCGCCGATCTCCGTGTCGAACCGGTTCGCGATCACGCGGAACTCGCGGATCGCGTCCTGGCTGAAGCGCGCACGCGAGAGGCCGTTGACCTGATCGGTGAAGTCGACGCCGTCGACGAAGATCGTCGTCTGCGACGCGTTCCCGCCGGCACCCACGACCGGACCACCGTTGATGAATCGGTAGCCGCCCCGCTCGCGCTGCACCCCGGGAGCGATGAAGGCGAGACGCTGGAAGTCGCGATCCGCGACCGGCAGCGACTGGATCTGCTCGGGGAGGATGTTCGTCGACGAGTCGACTTTGTTGACGTCGACGATCGGCGCTTCGGCCGTGACCGTGAGCGTCTCACTCGCCGACTGCTGCATGACGCCGCTGATCTTCGCGGTCTGTCCGACGAGCAGGGCCACCTTCTGCTGCCGAATCGCAGCGAAGCCCTCGAGCTCGAAGGTCACTTCGTAGGCACCGGGGTTCAGCGCTGTGAAGCGCGCGACCCCGGCTGCATCCGTCACGTTGTTCGTCGTGAACCCGGTCTCGGGACGCGCGACGGTGACGGTGACTCCCGGGAGCGCGGCCCGGGTCTGATCCAGCGCGACCGCTTCGATCGACCCTTTGTCGACCTGAGCGAAGGCGGAGGCGGCGGTGACGAGCAAAAGCAGGAGCACCAGGGGCGAAAGCCAGCGACGGGACATCGTCATGTTCCTCCAAGTTACCGGCCGACCGGTCGGTATGTGGAGGCGAGTCTAGGCGCCGGTTACAGAGGTGTCAACAGTCAGAAATGGCCGGTTCTCAACTTGCGGGATGCAGCCCGGGGCTCAGCCTCGCGGGCTGCAGGCCGTGCATCATCAGATGTCGGAGGTCCGGCTCGGGCAGCGGGATGCTGAAGAGGTGCCCCTGGATCTCCTCGCAGCCGCTGTCGCGGAGGACCATGAGCTGCTCCTGGGTTTCGACCCCCTCGGCGATCACCTTGAGGCCGAGACTGTGGGCCATCGCGGTCATCCCGGCGACGAGCGAGGCGGCGCTGCGGTCGGTCGCGATGTTCCGGACGAACGACTGATCGATCTTGATCCGGTCGACCGGGAAACGATGGAGGTACGCCAGCGAGGAGTGCCCGGTACCGAAGTCGTCGATCGAGACCTGGACCTTCATCTCCTTGAGCCGCTGGAGCTGCGCGAGGGTCCGTTCGGAGCTGAGCATGGCGGTGGTCTCGGTGACCTCGATCTCGAGTCTCGATGCGTCGAACCCGGTCTCGGCGACGACCTGCTCGATGGTCCGCACGAGGTCGGCATGCTGGAACTGGCGTGCCGAGAGGTTGATCGCGACCCGGCCGAACGGCAGTCCCGCATCGATCCAGCGTCGCGCGGCACGGCAGGCGGTCTCGAGCACCCAATCCCCGATCGGGACGATGAGCCGGGTCTCCTCGGCCACCGGAATGAACTCGCCGGGAAGGAGCAGGCCGCGGGTCGCGTGATCCCAGCGCAGGAGGGCCTCGACTGCGACGATCTGCCAGGTGAGGATGTCGACCTGCGGCTGGTAGTGAAGCCGGAGCTCGCCGTTGAGGATTGCGCGCCGCAGACCGGACTCGATCGCCAGGTCGGAAGCCCCTGCCGACACCTCGCCCGACCAGTACTGGTAGTTGTTCCGCCCCGCGTCCTTCGCCTGGTACATCGCGCGGTCGGCCCGCATGAGGAGCGTCTCGGAGTCGAAACCGTCCGCGGGGAACATGGCGATGCCGATGCTGCCGGTGACGAAGAGCTCCTCCCCTTCGATGACGATCGGCTGGGCGAGGGCGCCGAGGACCTGTTCGGCGATGCGCGAGACATCGGTCGTCCCGGTGAGGCTGGTGACGAGGATCGTGAACTCGTCGCCGCCGAGGCGCGCGACCGTGTCCTCCTCGCGGAGGCAGGCGCGGAGCCGGTCGGCGACGCTCTCGAGCAGGCGATCGCCCGCCGTGTGGCCGAAGGTGTCGTTGACGTCCTTGAACCGGTCGAGGTCGAGGAACATCACCGCGAGGCTCTCATCGTGCCGGCGCGCGCGGGCCAGTGCGGTGCCGAGACGGTCCTGGAACAGCATGCGGTTCGGCAGGCCGGTGAGCGCGTCGTGGAAGGCCTGGTACTCGACCTGCCACTCCGCCTCCTTCCTGCCGGTGATGTCGATGATGGTCCCCTCGATCACCGGCGCCGCGCCTCTGTCCTGAGGGAGGAGCGAGACGTTGGCCAGGATCCATCCGATCTCGCCGTCGGGACGCCTGATGCGCAGCTCGGTATTGGTGAGGCCGCGCTCGCGGAGGAGAGACGGGAGGAAGAAGGTCCGCTCCTCGTCGGTGGCAATGAGGTCGTCGAGGTGGACGCCGGCGAGCTCCTCGCGATGGCGGAAGCCGAGCATCCGGGCCAGGGCGTCGTTGCACTCGACGATCATGCCGTCGACCTGCAGGCGGAACACGCCTGCGAGGTTGCGTTCGAAGAGGAGGCGGTAGCGCGCCTCCGAATCGCGGAGGGCGTGCTCCGCATCGCGGCGTTCCGCGATCTCTACCTGCAACTGATGCGTCCGGGCCTCGACGCGGCTCTCGAGGTCGCGGTTCAGCTGCGCGAGGTCTTCGTACGCTCGCCCGACCCGGTCGACCATGACGTTGAACGCCTCGCCGAGATGGCCGATCTCGTCGTCGCCGGTCACGCGGGCACGCCGCGAGAGGTCTCCGGCGGCGATCTGCTCGGCCGTCTCGACGATGCGGCTGAGAGGCCTCGTGATGTAGCTGCTCACGATGACGACGCACACGGCCCCCGCGAGGAACAGGATGATGCTGACGACGGCGACGGCGGCTCGGCTCGCAGCGATCTGCTCGTCGACCCAGCCGAGCGACATGCCGAGATAGAGCCGCCCGATCACCTTCCCCTCGTAGTGAATGGGGCGGACCACCTTGTACACGTTGCCGGAAGCGGAGAGCGCACCGGCTGCCGGAGTGTCGAGAAAGTGGTTCGCGTCCGCGGCGTCGATCGCGTGCTCGGCGAAGCGTTTGCCGGCGTCGTCGATCACGACCGCGTAGACGAGGTCGGGGTTCTGGCGAGCCCCTTTCAGCACGGTCGCGGCCGACTCCACGTCGTCGAAGACCATCGCAGGACTGATGCTGAAGGCGGTCATCTGCGACACCGTCTGCGCCTTCTCGTGGATGGCCTGCATCGCCTGCCGCCGCATACGGCCCGGGAAGTAGACGAAGATCACGATCGAGATCAGGGCGATCAGCAGCGTCATCACGAACGCGAACTTCGCGCCGATCGAGCGTTCGACGAGAGGCCTCATCGGCCGTGCCTCCCGCCGACGAGCGTCGCGAGCTTCAGGAGCTGGGAGCTGAGCGCGACCCCTTCCGCCCGTTCCGCCTCTCGATTGACGAGGATTCGCGACCGTCCCCTCCGCTGGTCGATCCCGACCGCAAGGCCTCCGCGCACGTAGTCGGGGACGCCGGTGATCGACAGGATGCGCAGCGCGCGCGTCGCCTTCGCAATCGAGGCCACGGGCACGGCACGGAGCGGCGCCACGTACACCACGTCCGCCGAGACGCGGCGGAGCGCGGCGGCGAGATCGGGAGCTTCGTCCAGGTCGACGTCGACGCAGCGAACCGGCAGATGTCCGACCGTGAGCGGATGCGATGCGATCGCTGCGACGAACGCTTCGCGCACGAGAAGCGAATCGCGGAAGCCACGCTGGTAGACGATCGCGATGGTCACGTCGTCGCCCGCCCGCGACGGAAGGTTCCGATCGAACGTCAGGATCTTGAGGAAGAGCGGGACCTGCGTATCGACCGGCACCGCCATCTCTTCCGCCGTGGCCATGCCTCCGGCGAGCAAGAGGATCGCTGCGGCCCCGAGGAGCCGGGTCATCGCAGCAACCAAGAGATCAGACACGACCGCCCGTACATCGTCGCGGGACCCTCGCCTGAATGAGCTCATTCTCCCACTTGTGGGCCCTTCCCATAACGCCCCCCGCGTGCATTGCGCGTGATGCCCGAAGTGCAAGGGGCGTCAAATGTGTGCCTCCGGCCCGCAGAGAGGTGCCGCTGCGATAGAATTGCGCCACACCAACACGGAGTCATGCGAGCCAATGTCCCGATATCTCCAGAAGATTTCGCTGATGCCCTACAGCGAAGCAGAGATCTGGACCGGCTGGGAGCTGGAAGGCCGCAGCGGCGAGATCGAGGGGCTCGTGCTGGCGGACGGGATGTCGCCGGAAGTCCTCGCGACCACGTACGGAGTGACGGAATTTCACCGCATTCCGGCCGACTATCTCGATAACGGCGAGTTCTTCGACCGCACCCGCCAGTGACGAACCGGCCGGCGCCGGGCACGCGCTCTGAATCCGGAGCCGGCCATCGCCGGCTTCGAGGTCGCGATCCTCACGGGATCGCTCGTGTTGATCGCGCTCATCTACTTCGCTGCGTGGCGCCGCGGCCGCGAGCCATCGTCCGCTAAACTGCCGCTCCCCATGTATGCGATCCGGATGTCGCTCGGTGTCGTCTTCCTCTTCCTCGGCGTGGTCGGTTCGCTGCTCCCGATCCTGCAGGGGTGGATCTTCTTTCTCCTCGCGGCTCTCCTCTTCTTCCCGAACAGCGGCTTCGCCGTGAAGGCGCTCCACAAGGCCGAGCCGAGGATCCCGCGAGTCGTGGCGTTCCTCAGGCGGCTCGGCATCGGCGAGGAACCCGCTCGCGACGGCTCGAGGAAGGCGGAATGACGAAGCATTACGACCGCGAGTATTTCGACCGCTGGTACCGCAATCGCGGGACGCGCGTGATCTCGGCCGCCGAGACCCGGCGCAAGGCCGCCCTGGCGATCGCGACGGCCGAGTACTTCCTCCGGCGACCAGTCCGGGACGCGCTCGACATCGGCTGCGGCGAGGGAGCCTGGCGCTCACCCCTTCGCACGATCCGGCCCGGACTCCACTACCAGGGACTCGATCCCTCGGGCTACGCCGTCGAGCGCTTCGGGAAGACGCGGGGTCTCAGGCAGGCATCGATCGCGGAGCTCCCATCCCTCAGGCTTCGGCCGCACGACCTCGTCGTCTGCGCCGACGTGCTCCACTACGTCGAGGACTCGGAGATCGAAGCCGCCGCCGCAGAGGTCGCGCGGCTCACGCTCGGCATCGCCTACATCGAGGTGCTGACGGCGGAAGACGACATCGTCGGCGACCTGGCCGGCCTGATCCGCCGTCCCGCGGCGTGGTATCGCGCGCAGCTCACCG
>JBAQWH010000664.1:0-4875 GCA_049298815.1 Thermoanaerobaculia bacterium
CTTCCGCGCCCTCGTCGTTGCGGCCGAACGCAACCGAGCCGGTGCCGGCGATGATCACGACTCCCGACCCGAATCCGACCGCGCCGGTGAGCGCGATGCGCGCGTCGTTGTCGACGATGAAGTTCCCGCGCGGAAAGAAGATGCTCAGCGAATCGACGACCCGCTGGCGGTGCGCCGGGTGATCGGATCCCGCGATCCCGCAATAGGCGTAGTCGACTTCCCGGATCGCGATGCCGGCCTCGACCAGCGCCTTGTTCACGGCGCGCTCGACGTTCCGGGTCGCCTCTTCGATGCCGACGCGCAGATGGTTCGAGCCGCCTGCCAGGCCACGTCCGAGTGGACTTCCTGATTCGTCGATGACGAGCGCTGCCGTCTTGGATGCGCCGCCATCGACGCCGATGTAGTACTTCATCCCGCCCTCCGCCGAGCAACACTCCTGCCGGTCTGGCCTTTGCACTTCCCACGTCGATCCGCCTGCCTCGCTGCGGGCGTCGCAACGATTAGACGGAAGGAGAAGTATTGATGATTCGCAATCACAAAGTCTCGATCGCCCTCACCGCGCTCCTCGCGTTGGTACTCCTCGCCACAGGCGCCTGCAAGTCGAGCGGCGTCGCAGTCACCAGCCGCGGCCAGGTGCTGAAACTCGACATCCAGCACCCGACCGAGCTGCCCGAAAACGGCGAGGACAACCTCGACGTCGTCGTCAGGAACCACGGTGTCAACCACATCCAGGACGTCGTGGTCGACGTCGAGATCCCGCCGCAGCTGGTCGTCCTCGACCAGACCAACGAGCGCGGCATCAACGTCTCGCACACGCCGGGGACGAACCTCTACCACTTCACATTCGGCAACATCCAGGCGACGGAGAGCTCGACGATCCGCTTCCGTGTCCGCACTTCCTTCGGCTCGTTCAAGGAGACCGGCGAAGTGAAGGCGACCGCCTGGCAGAGCGGACTCCCGGGCGACAAGCTCGTCGAGACGGCGCTGATCAAACTGCGGCAGTAACGCGTTCATGCTGACAGGGGGCGCACTCGCGCCCCCTCACGACTCTGCTACGTCTCCGCGGTCCAAAACATCTGCAGGACGCGGTGCCATCGTGCGCGCTGGAAGTACCAGACGAGCGCGAGCGCGATCGGGATCACCGAAAAGACCAGGAGCGCCTTCGCGACCCCCTCGATCGAGGGGCTGAGCGGCGTGTAGATCCGGAGGTCGAGCGCGATCACTTCGAGGTCGTTCATCAACGCGCCCCCCTTCCCCTCCTTGTACCAGGCGAGAAAGTCGCGGTCGCCGATGAGCCGCCACGCGAACGCCATGCTGTGGATCTGGACGAAGAACGCGGCGAAGGCGCCGAGCGGCCGCTCGACCTCCGGGACCTTCCAGCCGACTCCCGCCAGCGCCTGGTAGAAGAGCACCGCCGCGAGCAGGAACTCGAACAGATGCCCCGCCGACGCGAAGGCGAGCTCGCGCCGCCACTCACTCGTCACGAAGAAGAGCCAGACCAGGAAGGCCGCACCGATCATCGCAGCGCTCCTGCGGTTCTCCCGGAAGAGCCAGATGCCGTACCCGAAGGCCGCCGCCACGAGGAGTGCAATCGCGAGCTGGAACTCGCCGTGATGCGTGAGGCCTCCCCCGTAGACGAAGTCGAACGCGGGGATCGACGGATAGCCGAGGAGCCAGCCGGCAACCGCGTGTCCGAGCTCGTGGAAGAGGGTCACCAGAGCGGAGAAGACGAAGCGGGTGAAGGGGAGGGCGTAGACGACGATCGCAGCGGCGAGGCCGCTCCCGAGAATCAGGAGCTCGGAGCGGCCGACGCGGCCGTTCGAGACCGGCTCGTCAGCCCACCGGTCCCTGAGTCCCTCGATCCCTGAGTCCCTCGGGGAGAACCGACCTCCCGAGGAACTCAGGGATCGAGGGACCGAGGGACTCCCGCCGTCGTACACGTCCGGCAGCTCTTCACGTGCCTCCGAGCCCTGCGCCAGCTTCGCGAAGACCACGCCGCACCGGGCGCACTCGATCGCGGAGGCCTCACGTCGGAAGCCGCATCGCGGGCAGCTGTCCGCTCCGTCGACCGCGCACACGGCTCACAGCCTCGAGTGCTGCGCGATCGCATCCCGCAGCTTCGCGTGGTCGAACGGTTTGCGGAACACGGCGCTGACGAGCCCTCGATACGGCGCCTCGATGACCGCGTCCGGCACCGACTGTGGGGACGCCCCGGTCATCGCGATGACGGACGGGGGGTCGTCGGAGCGCAGATGCTGGAGCTCTTCGATGAAGAGGAGACCGTCCGTGTCGGGGAGGAACACGTCGAGGACGATCACGTCGCAGTGCGTGGAAACGGCCATTGCGAGTCCGTCGGCCCCGTTGGCCGCCTGCTCGATCTCGAACCTTCCGTCGACGGTCAGTTCTGCGGCGAGCAGCTTGCGCATCGTGTCGTTGTCTTCGACGATGAGAACCTTCGCCTTCCTGTCACCCATGGTTCGCCTCGTGTCGGTGGAAGCATACGCCGGCGATGCCGGAGCCGAGTGGTCAGTGGTCAGTGGTCAGTGGTCAGTGGTCAGTGGTCAGTGGTCAGTAGTCTCCGGTCAACGGGCTGAGTTCATGTACTTCAGCAGCTCGCCTTCGGTCGAAAGGAGGAGCAGCGTGTCGGCGTCGATGCTCTCCTTGAGCGTCCCCATCGACTTGAGGAAGCGGTAGAACTCGGGGTCGCGGTTGTATGCGGCGGCGTAGATGTCGGCGGCCTCGGCGTCGGCCTTGCCGCGGATCTCCTGCGACTGACGGTAGGCCTCCGACTCGATGACGCGCATCTCGCGCTCTTTCTCGCCGGCGATCCGGGCCGCTTCACCGGCGCCCTCGGAGCGATACCG
Source organism: Thermoanaerobaculia bacterium (assembly GCA_049298815.1). Taxonomy (GTDB): domain Bacteria; phylum Acidobacteriota; class Thermoanaerobaculia; order Gp7-AA8; family Gp7-AA8; genus JBAQWH01. The sequence goes on from JBAQWH010000664.1 coordinate 2,865, forward strand.
TTCCGCGATCCGCTTCCGCTCGGAGATCATCCTCGCGTAGACCTCCTGCCGCACTTCGTCGACGTAGTTGATCCGCTTGATCCGGACGTCGAGGATCTCGATGCCGAGGTCCGAGGTACGCCGGCGCGCGTTCTGGAGAATCTCGAGTGCGAGCTTGTCGCGGCCGAATGCGACATGCTCCGGGATGTCTCCCTTCAGCTCTGCCACGTCCTCGGCCGCGACGAGCGTCCGGTTGGTCGTGCGCACGAGATCGATCAATGCATGCTTCGCGATCGTGTTCCTCGTCTCTCCGTCGAGGATGTCGTCGAGCCTCGACTGCGCTCCGCGCTCGTCGCGCAGACGCTGGAAGAAAAGGAGCGGGTCGGTCACGCGCCAGCGCGCGTAGGTGTCGACCCAGATGAAGCGCTTGTCCTTCGTCGGGATCTGGTTCGGCTCGCCGTCCCATTCGAGGAAGCGCCGCTCGAACGCGTGCACGTTCTGGATGAACGGCATCTTGATCTTGAGGCCCGGCGTGCTCACCGGCTTGCCCACCGGCTTGCCGAACTGCGTGAGGACGACCTGCTCGGTCTCCTGCACGACGTAGAGCGCGCTCGACAGCACCGCGAGCACGAACATCGCGAGGATGACGGCGATGACGATTCTCAGCTCCTTCACGGCTTCACCTCCGGAGCTCCCTGAAGCTGGAGCAGGGGCAGGACGCTCCTGAGCGAATCGTCCACGATCACCTTCCGCTTCACCTTCGGGTAGATCTCACCGAGCGTCTCGAGATGCATGCGGCGGCGGGTGACCTCGGGTGCGCGCTGATACGCCGCGTGCACCTGGGTGAACAGCTCGGCATCGCCCCGCGCGCGGTTGACGCGGTCGGTCGCAAAGCCCTTCGCCTGCTCGAGCGCCTGCTGCGCCTGGCCGCGGGTGCGCGGAATCACCTGGTTGTAATCGGCGCGCGCCTGGTTGATCAGCTTCTCCCGCTCCTGCTGCGCCTGATTGACCTCGTTGAACGACGGCTTCACCGGATCCGGCGGATTCACGTCCTGCAGGACGATCTGCTCGACCTTGATCCCTGTGTCGTACTGGTCGCAGAGAGTCTGCAGCCGCTGCTCGACGAGCGACGCGATCTCGGTGCGGCCGATCGTGAGGACTTCGTTCACGCTCCGGTCGCCGATCACCTCGCGCATCACCGTCTCGTTCATGTCGCGGAACGTCTTGCGCACATTCCTCACCTTGAACAGGTAGCGGTACGGGTCGCGCACCCGGAACTGCGCGGTCCATTCGACTACGGCGACGTTGAGGTCACCGGTCAGCATCAGAGACTCGGCGCTCAAATCCTCGGAAGAATAGGTCGTCCGGATCCCCGCCTCTTCCGTGCGGAAGCCGAACTCCTCCTTGAGCTGACGCTCGATCGGCACCTTCATCACCGTCTCGAGCGGCCAGGGGAACTTCATGTGGAGTCCCGCCGGGACCTGCCGGACGAACTTGCCGAAGCGGAGGACGAGGCCGGCTTCCTCCGGCTCGATGGTGAACCACGTCGTCATCAGGAGCGTCCCGACGAGGACGATGAGCGCAACGTGCAGGACCGTCTTCCCGCGGAACGTGGGCGGACGGAATGACCTGACGTTCTGACCCGGAAAATCCATGCGAGCTCCTTTCAGGGGCTGCGGACCGAACCGTGATCCTAACAGGAGTGCGCCCTTGAGGTTCACCGCCGTTGCGGCATAAGGTCGCCGGCGCATGAAGCTCGACGACTGCTACCGGACCCTCGAGGTTCCCCCCGGCGCTTCCTTCGAGGAGGTGCGGCGCGCGCACCGCGACCTGGCCAAGGTGTGGCACCCCGATCGGTTCGGCCACGACGCGGCACTGCGCGCACGCGCGGAAGAGAAGCTCAAAGCGATCAACGAGGCGTGGGAGACGATCTGCGCCGCCGGCGATCGAACGGGATGGAACGGGCCAACCGGCACGGAGGCGCCGCCTGCACGCGAGCCCGACCCCGCGGAGCTCGCCCGCATGCGCATGC